>CAXYUL010000245.1:0-3211 GCA_964292095.1 uncultured Bacteroidales bacterium
GCTCTACCGTCTATAACAGATTTAATATCTGATAGGTATTTAGATTTATCGTTTGGGTGAATTCTTAGAATAATTTGTTCTGAGCTTAAAGAGCTAGCTACATACTTTTTCCCTTTAAGTATATAGTATTTGTTTTGCTCAATAATAAAAGACCAAACTACAACATTAGCAGCGCCTAAAACCATTTTTAAGGTATAAAATGCCTCATCTTCTTTTAATGAAACTTTTTCTTGCTCATTACCAGACAACTGTGCTTCTCCAATAGCTCCTTGTAAAATAGGATCTCTAGAACTATTCATAGATATTAATAGTAAAGGTATAAAAACTTAACAACATACAAATATATAAAATATTAATATTTGCACACTATTTTTTTTAATTATTTGTATATCTTTGCATTCATATGTTTACCGTAAGCGCAGTTTAGAATATATTTGGGGCACATAATTAATATTTAGAATTTAATGAGATTATCTGAGTTAAAAACAGGGGAGCAGGCTGTAATTATAAAGGTCTTTGGCCATGGGGGGTTTAGACGAAGAATTATGGAAATGGGGTTTGTACGTGGTCAAAAAGTAAAATCTATATTAAACGCCCCTCTAAATGACCCTATCAAATATGGCATTATGGGGTTTGAGGTTTCTCTAAGGAGAAGCGAGGCATATTTAGTAGATGTTGTTATATGGAGTGAAGGGGAAAAACAAGATGTTGTAACAGAAGAATCCTTGGGCAGTTCGCCTCAAATAGAAACAGAGAAGCTCTCTAGTTCAAAATCTATGACCATAAATGTTGCCTTAGTTGGAAACCCTAATAGCGGAAAAACTTCTATTTTTAATGCTTTGTCTGGAGGGCACGAACACGTTGGAAATTATAGCGGAGTTACAGTTGGAGCAAAGGAAGGAGAGTTTAACTACAAAAATTATAAAATTAAAATTACCGATTTGCCTGGGACCTACGCTCTTTCTGCGTATACTCCAGAGGAACTTTATGTTAGGAGGCATTTAATTAATGATACTCCCGACATAGTTATCAATTCGGTTGTAGCATCTAACTTAGAACGTAATTTATACCTTAGTTGCGAATTAATAGATATTAACACACCTATGGTGGTAGCCCTAAATATGTATGACGAGCTAAAAAAGAGTGGGTCTAAGCTTGATTACAAGTATTTAGGAGCAATGCTAGGAGTACCTATGGTTCCTATTGTGGCCAAAACACATGAGGGCCTAGATGATTTACTAGATTGTGTTATAAATGTATATGAAAATAAAGAAAGCAGTGTAAGAGCTATAAAAATTAATCATTCTGCTGCTATAGAAAAAGAGATAGAAGTAATTTGCAATTTGTTTGAGCAAGAGATAGATTGCCTACCTCCGTATTTCTCTTTGAGATATTTAGCTCTTAAGTTCTTAGAGCAAGATTTAGAAATAGAACAGATACTTAAATCTACACCTAATTACTATAATTGGCAAATAGTTAGAGATAAAAGCATAGAAAGAATAAAGAAAACTCTTGGAGAGGATGTAGAAACTGCAGTAACAAATGAAAAATATGGCTTTATAGAGGGTGCCTTAAAAGAAACATACATAGCTGGAGTAAGCGACAGAAACCCAAAAACAAAGTTTATAGATTCGCTAGTAACTAATAAATATTTGGGATTCCCTATATTTATGTTATTTATGTATCTTATGTTTTCTGCCACATTTATTATTGGCTCATACCCCCAGGAGTGGATAGAAAATTTATTTGCTTACTTAGGAGAATGGGTAAGTAATATTATGAGTGATGGGCCACTAAAAGATTTGATTGCCAACGGAATTATTGGAGGAGTTGGGGGAGTGATTGTCTTTTTACCTAATATTCTAATACTCTATTTATTCATTTCATTAATGGAAGATTCTGGCTATATGGCTAGGGCGGCATTTATAATGGATAAGATAATGCACAAGATAGGATTACATGGAAAATCTTTTATCCCTCTTCTTATGGGATTTGGCTGCAATGTTCCAGCAATTATGGCTACTAGAACAATAGAAAGTAGGAGCAGTAGGCTAATTACCATTATGATTAACCCTTTTATGTCTTGCAGTGCAAGGCTCCCAGTTTTTATTCTTTTGTCGGGAATATTCTTTCCTAATAATGCAGGTTTAGCTCTTAGTGGAATGTATCTACTGGGGGTAGTAGTTGCAATTTTTACTGCTAGAATTATGAGAAGATTTATGTTTAAAACAGATGAAACTCCTTTTGTAATGGAGCTACCTCCGTATAGGGTTCCTACTGCTAATGCAGCCTTTAGGCATATGTGGGAAAAGGGAGAACAGTACTTAAAAAAGATAGGTGGCGTAATATTACTTGCATCTATAGCTATTTGGTTTTTAAGCTATTATCCTAATAAAGGAGAAAATCCTAAAGATTCATACTTAGGAAAGGTAGGAAAATTTTGCGAGCCTGCTATGGAACCGATAGGGCTAAATTGGAAGTCGAGCGTGGCTTTATTAAGCGGAACAGCGGCTAAGGAAATTATTGTTTCTACTTTGGGTGTGTTATACTCTAACGAAGATGTAGAAAATGATGGTAAACTTTCTGCGCAAATTATTGCTTCTAATGATTATAATAATAGGTCTGCCCTTTCTTTTATGATTTTTATTTTACTGTATTTTCCTTGTGTTGCTACCCTTGGCGCAATAGCTCACGAAAGCGGCACATGGAGGTGGGCAGCAGTATCGGTGATATATAATACTACACTAGCGTGGTTTTTAGCTTTTATGACCTATAATTTAATTGGATTGCTATGATACAGAATATTATAGTTGCAGTAATTGGAATAATAGTGTTTGTTCTAATTGCAATACGGTTATTTAGTAAAAAAAAGAATAGCTGCAGCTCATGTTCATTAGATAGTAGCAGTTGCAGTGGGTGTAAGAAAAAGAATATTGGAAAGAAGTAGTATTTAGTTTTTTAATAATATTAGGTATTATTATGTAAATAATTTTATCTTTGTATGCTAATATGTTTTTGCATGTGTCTAATAATAAATAATTATAATCAGATGAAAATAAAAGGCTTAGCGCTATTTCTAGTATGTGCATTTTCTGTTACAAATGCTTGGGCTCAAGAAAAATGGAGCTTAGAGAAATGTATAGAATATGCATACGAGAATAATCTACAAATTCAACAGCAAAGGTTGCTTACAATACAACAGAGCAATAAT
>CAXYUL010000246.1:0-3201 GCA_964292095.1 uncultured Bacteroidales bacterium
TGGAAATAGAAATATGTATAATAGATAAATTAATAAATATTGTGGAACGTATTTATGGTAAGAGAGTTAACACACCCAAAGATTTTTATTGTTTATCTGTTGATATTATAACAAAAACTGGTGCTTCTATAAGTGTTTCTAGTTTAAAGAGACTATGGGGTTATGTAAAAAGTAGCCACATGCCATCAAAGCATACACTAAATATTATTTCCTTATTTGCAAACTTTAGAGATATAGATGATTTTATTAATTTCTGTAATAATTCCGATAATCTTAATGGGGCTTCTAATTTTTTTGACTTAAAAATGATTAGGGTAGAGCAATTGCAAGTAGGGGAGTCTTATTAGATTGCTTGGTATCCCGACAGACTAATAAAAATTAAATATTTAGGTAACTTTAAATTTACTGTTTTATTATCAAAAAATGCAAAATTACAAGAAGGCGACGTGTTTGATGCAGACTGTTTTTATGATCACAGACCTCTCCTTATAAGAAATGTTGTAAGACGCAACCAAAACTTAGGAGATTATGTTGCAGGGAGGGATGTAGGAATTAGTATTTTTAAAAATTCTTAATTATCTTTCACCTGTTAAACTTAAATTACGTACTATAAAAAACTTGCAAAATGGGTATTAACTCGTCTAAAAACTCAGCAGCTCCATCAGAGTTTTATTCTTGTAATAGAAACTATAATCCATTAGGAGATTTTACAGATTTACAAAAGTTAACAACTCAGACATCTTCTTACATTAATTTATATTCTGTTAGGAAGGGGGAGAGAATGTTTATTTTAAAATCTCTTAAACCTATATATAGTGATAGTGTAGTTTACAATGAATTTTTAAGAAAAGAATATGAAATTGGCTGTAAATTTAGTCATCCAAATATCTGTAAAACAATATCTTTTGAGCATTTGCCAGAATTAGGCAAGGCTATTTTAATGGAATATATTCCAGGTTTATCTTTAAGGGAATACATTAATAGAAATTTGTTAAATTCCTCAAATTCAAAGAAAATAATTGATAGTTTGTTAAATGTCTTTAACTATATTCATAAAAGTGGAATAATTCATAAAGATATTAAGCCAGAGAACATTCTTATTTGTAGCGATAATCAAGAAGTAAAGATTATTGATTTTGGTCTATCTCATAGTAGCTCATACAGATATGATTCTGGAGCTGCTGGAACTTTTCTTTATATTGCACCAGAGCAAATTAAAGGTGAACTTGTAGATTTTAGGGCAGATATTTATTCTTTAGGAGTTCTTATTAATGAAATTTTAGCGTTGCCAAACATTAAACTCCCTAGTATATATACAAAGATTGCTCACAAATCTATTAAATTAATACCAGATTGCCGTTATAATACCATTGACGAAATTTATGAGCATATAAGAAAAAATGCAAGCAGAAGAAAAAGGTTTAAAGTGCTTTCTGTTGTGGCGAGCTTAATTTTTGGGCTTCTAATAGCTATTTATAGTTTATCTTTTGGAAGGCAAGCTAATTTAGACCATGAAAGTGTGAGCATATCAAATGAAATATTAGATATTAGCGATATTCATTTTAAATGTTACAAAATAATAGACTCTTTACTTAACTCAAACTCAATTAAAAGTAGTGATTTATCTCCTGTAAATATTGATACTGCTCTGTTATTCAGTAAATTAAAATATGCTATAGATGCCGAGTATGGTTCTAATTTAAATTCAATAGAATATAAGCAAAGTATAAAATGGGCTAGGGAAGAGCTTAATAGATTAGTATCCCAATAACTCCGCTAAGAATAATTAGTAAAATTGGGTTAGACTTTAGCCACCATGCTGCAATAAAGGCCGCTGCAAACAGTAGCCAGCTTGTGTAATCAATAAAATTCTCTTTACTTACTAATATTCCAGCAGCAGCAGCAATCATCCCTATTACAATTGGTCTTAGGGCAGAAAGGATTTGCTCAAATATTTTACTATCCTTAAATTTAGAATATAAACGGCAGATAAACAATACTATAATAAAAGATGGCAATGATACGGCAACCGTGGCAATAATAGAGCCAAAAATATTATTAGTAACAGAATAGCCTATATACGTTGCGCTATTTATTCCTATTGGCCCAGGTGTCATTTGAGATATAGCAACAATATCGGTAAATTGTTGAGCAGTAATCCAATGGTGGTTTGTAACAACCTCTGTTTGTATTAGGGAGAGCATTGCGTATCCACCACCAAAAGTAAAGAGGCCTACTATAAAAAAGGTGCTAAAAAGTTCTATGTATATCATGGTATTATTACTTTTTAAAATGTTTATATATATAGGCACCTTTGCTAAAAGCAAAAAAAGCTCCTGCAGCTAGTAATATATATACAGGAGAAATTTTAAAAAATGTAATTGCAACAAATGTAGAAATTACAAGCGCCCAAGCTAAGTAGTTTAGATTTGCTTTTTTAGACATATTTATAACAGGTACAGCTATTAAGGCTACAATTACAGGCCTAATACCCTTAAAAGCATTTACTACAATTTTATTGTCTTCAAATTGAGTAAAGAACATGGCTATTATTAATATTATAACAAATGGGGGTAAAATGCTACCAAGAGTTGCAACTATGCTACCTTTAACCCCTTTTAATCTATATCCTAAAAATATAGATATATTAACTGCTATTAGGCCAGGGGCACTTTGTGAGATGGCTAAAATATTTAAAAAGTCATCTTCTTCTATCCATTTCTTTTTTTCTACCAGATCTCTTTGAATAATTGGAATCATTGCGTAACCACCACCTATTGTAAATGCCCCAATTTTTGCAAAGGATTTGAAAATATCTAAATATATATTCATTTGCACAAATATGAGCTGCAAAGGTATAAAAAATAATTGAGCGAAGTGTTATTTATAAAGCAGCTGATTATCAGCTGCTTTATTTCTATATAATTTTTTTTTTGAAAAAAAACCTAAAAAATTTTGCAGATAAAAAAAACTCTCTTATCTTTGCAACCCGTTTCGAAAACGAAACATAAGGAATGAAGTTCTTTGATAGCATTAAGACATAAAGTGAAAAGGTAGAGGTTAATACAAGAAATAAACCTCGTCAATAACTTTTTAATAACAATAAAAGAGTTTATTTTAGTTAGGACAAGCTAAAGATTTATATAAAAAACATATACAATGAAGAGTTTGATCCTGGCTCAGGATGAACGCTAGCGGCAG
>CAXYUL010000247.1:0-3166 GCA_964292095.1 uncultured Bacteroidales bacterium
TACGAAGGTTTTGGAATGGTGCTAATAGAAGCAATGGCTTGTGGTCTAGCCTGCGTCTCTTTTGCTTGCCCATGTGGGCCAAAAGACATAATAGAAGACGGAAAAACTGGCTTACTGATAGAAAATTTAAACACAGATGAGCTTGCAAAAGGAATTTGCAAACTAATAGTAAATGACTCTCAAAGAATAGAAATGGGGAAAAAAGCACTGGCATCAATAGACCGATTTGGGATAGAAAATATTTGCAATCAGTGGAAAGATTTATTTGAAAGCATAACTACTAAGAAACGAGGTTTATAGCAAAACAATAAACAAAGATTGAGAAAGATTAAGATTAACAGATTAAGGAAGAAAGAGAAAAAATGAGAAAGATTGAGATTAACAGAAAGAGGAAGATTGAGAAAAAATGAGAAAGATTAAGAAATAGAAAAAGATTAACAAAGAAAGAAATAGAGATTAACAAAGATTAACAGACAAAAATTAAGAAATAAAGAAAGATTAACAAACATCTAATTAAAATAACAATTATGGCAGACGGTTACCTAGAAAAGAGAATGGAAGAGAGCCTTTCTAAAAATGCGTCTAAAACAAAAAGGACAGCAACAAGAATCCAAAGTATAAACACGCTTCTTAAGCTAAACAGAAGTTACAGAGGCTACAACAAAACACACATTGTAAGTATAGACGAGCTTAACAAAATTGTAAGTATTAACAATCTAATCCCCTCAGCAAAAAACCAGCAAGTACTTAGATTTAAGCTAGTTACACAAGAAGATTCTAAAAAAGTACTAGCAAATATAAAAATGGGAGCAGCACTTCCAGAGCTAAACTTACCACTAGAAGGCACAGAACCAGAAGCCTTCATAATAATCTGCACAACTATCCCAGAAAACAAATGGGTAGACATAGACCTAGGAATTTCTATACAAAGCATGCTACTCAAAGCCGCCGAACTAAAACTAAACGGCCTATGCATAGGCGCATTTAACAAAGAACAAATAAAGGAAGAATTCAACTTACAGCTAGAGCCACTTTTAATTTTAGCCATAGGCAAAGCAGGAGAAAACATAAAACTAACAGACATAAGAGAAAGCGAAAACCACGCCTACTACAGAAGCAACAACTACCACTACGTACCAAAAGTAATAATAAAAGACCTAATCCTATAAACCCTCAAAAGAGACCATAAACTAAACTGTGTCAGACAAAAAAATATTAATTTTGTCCAACACAGTTTTTTTATGGGAAAAGAATTTGATTTTGAGAGTTTCAAGGCAGAAGCGTTGAAACAAATTTATGCAGGAAAGCCCTTTACTGGCAAGGATGGTGTATTGGCCCCTTTGCTTGAAAACCTACTGAATGCAGCCTTGGAGGGCGAGATGGATGCCCACCTGAGTGCAGAGGAGCGCGAATTAGGGAATCGACGTAATGGTGTAAATACCAAATTTATTTTCCTCAAATTTGAACAATATAGAATCCCCACTTTACCGCATAACAGCAACAATAGCCATTAATGCCCTAACATACTACCAATGCAACAACTCCAGCCATAAATGCCTTAGCTTAATGCACAAGCAACAACACAACAACATACCTTAAGAAATAATGCATTAAAATTGAGGCTAGCAACTATGGTAAACCATCACAGCACAAGCATTAATGCCATAATTCACTGGCTCGCAACAAGAGTAAGCCAAGCACGCCCTACAAAACCTAAAAATTTTGTAGGGCGTGCTGGTATAGGATAGCTGTCAGACACGTTTTGGCTAATATCGCAAGCTGTAAACTGCCTAAGCAATTCTGCCAAACACATTTTGCCCACTTTCTAAAGCTGGCAATAAAACCAAGCCTCCTACTTAAGCATTAAATACATAAGCTCTAGTGGATGAATAGCTTTAACGCCTGTACAATCTAAAATCTGTTGTCGGCACGACGTTCCTGGCGCACAAACAAACACTTTTTTCTCGCCAAGCCCTACAGCCTTACGTATTGCTGGGAACAACACCATTTCACCAATCTCAACCGACGTCTTATAATGTTCAGCCTCATAACCATAAGAGCCAGCCATACCGCAACACCCACTTGGAATAACATGCACAACAGCATTAGGCAACAAACGCAACATAGCCTCGGTCTTCTCTATCCCAACCAAAGCCTTCTGATGACAATGTCCATGCAAATACACCTCTATAGGCTCTGCACTAAAACTCTCAGAACTAATATTCCCCTTCTCACACTCACGCATAAAAAACTCGTCATACAACAAACAATTCTTAGCCAACTTAAGAGCATCACTACGCAAAGACTCATCAACCAACAAAGGATACTCATCTCTAAAACTCAATATACAAGAGGGTTCATTCCCGACAATTGGTAATTCTCTAGAAACCACAGCACTAAGCAAGCGCACATTCTTTGTAGCAAACTTCTTAGCCAATTTTAGGCAACCCTTAGAAATGGCAGCCCTGCCACTCTCGCAATGCTTAGGAATACTAACACTATAACCCAAACTCATAAGCAGTTTAGCAAAAGTAAGTCCCAAATTAGCCTCTGAATAATTTGTAAACTCATCGGCAAAAAGCAAAACCCTTTTAGTGGCACCAGTAACAGCACCGGCAAGCCCATTCGCCTCAACACCAGTCTCGGCACCACTAGCCACAGCCCCAGATGCCACACCAAACCCAGCAGACGCACCAGCACTAAAACCAACCCCAGCACCCCTAGCAGCAAGCTCCCTACTCACCAAACGCCTCATCGTATACCTACTAAGAGTTGGAATACTCCTATTAGAAGAAAACTTAAGCATCCTCTTTAACAGCATCTGAGAAAAACTCCAGCTAGCAAAAAAATTATACAGCGGTGCAATCCTAGAGCCAAATCTCTGAACCATAGCCATTCTAGCAACCATAAAAGACCTAAATGGCGTACCACAAACATCATAATAATGTTGCAACACCTCTGCCCTAAAACTAGCCATATCTATATTAGACGGACACTCATTTTTGCAAGCCTTACAAGCCAAACAAGAATCCAAAACCTCTTTCAACTCCTTAATTTTAAACACACTACCAGCATTATCTCCAGCCCCTCTTGTTAAAATCTCCCTCAACACATTCACCCTTGCCCTTGTACTATTTACCTCATCACCAGTAAGCCTAAAAGTTGG
>CAXYUL010000248.1:0-3101 GCA_964292095.1 uncultured Bacteroidales bacterium
ATTAGTACAAGATTGTTATAAATAATAAAATAAAAATTATGAGCACTATATTATGTAATGAGATTGTTTTTGGACCAATAAAAAGTAGGCGCTTGGCCAATTCTCTTGGTATTAACCTTCTTCCGCAATATGGGAAGTGGTGCAGTTTCGATTGTATCTACTGCGAATGTGGCTGGAACAAAGATGGGAAAAAAGATAATACATTACCATCACTAGAAATAGTAAAACAGGCTCTAAGCGAAAAATTGAATAAGCACAAAGAGGATGGAACTGCTATTGTTACAATTACTTTTTCTGGAAATGGAGAACCTACCCTTCACCCTAACTTTAAAGAGATTATAGAATATACATTGCACCTAAGAGGATTGCTATTCCCTAATGCTAAAGTTTCTGTACTTACAAATGCCTCACAACTAGAAAGGGTCTCAGTTGTTGAAGCATTAAAACTTATAGATAATCCTATTTTAAAAATTGACTCAGCATTAGAAGAATATGTAAATATAATAGATAGACCTAGCAAATCTTACTCTTTAAAGAAAACCATAGAAAACATAAAACAATTTAATGGCAATTTTATTTTGCAAACCATGTTCCTAAAGGGTAAACAAGATGGAAAAGAAATAGACTCTTGTAATTTAGAAAACGTAGCAAGGTGGTTAGAACTAGTTAGGCAATTAAATAGATAGACAGACACCTAATTCTACATTACAAAAAATTACAGTTAAGCAAATGGAAGAAATAGCTGCTCCATTAATTAAGGAGGGCTATAAAGTACAAATAAAAGGCTAATTTAGAATGAGAGTAGTAATTCAAAGAGTAAGTGAAGCTGCTGTTACAATTGATAATATTAAAGTTGCCCAAATTGCTAAGGGCCTAATGATATTGCTTGGAATTGAAGAAAGCGATAACCAAAGCGATATTAACTGGCTTATAAAAAAAATAGTTAATTTACGCATTTTTGATGATAATGCAGGAGTAATGAACCTTCCTATTTTAGATGCTGGCGGAGAAATTTTACTTGTAAGCCAATTTACTTTGTACGCACAAACATCAAAAGGAAATAGACCTTCTTATATAAGAGCAGCTAAACCAGATATTTCTATTCCTCTTTATAATGAGTTTATAGATTTACTATCGGTAGCCATGGGCACTAGAATTAAAACGGGCCAATTTGGAGCAGATATGAAAGTTGCACTAATTAACGATGGCCCTGTAACAATAATTATTGATACTAAAAACAAAGAATAAATACTAAAAATTATGATTGATATACTAAGTAAATATGATTTTAGTCTTAATCAAGAAGATTTAGATAAAAGACTTAGCTCAATTCAGAATAATCTAGATCATTGGATGACCTCAGAAAATTCTATAAAATGTTTGGGAATAATGGACCTAACCACACTAAATTCTACAGATACAATTGATAAAGTTACTCAACTTACTAATAAAGTAAACTCATTTAATGTTAAGTACCCTAATTACCCAACTCCAGCGTCAATTTGCGTCTATCCAAATTTAGGAAAGGCTGTAAAGGATAATATTAAAGTAGACAATGTTAATGTAACTGTTGTTGCAGGTGGATTTCCAACTTCTCAAAGTTTTCTAGATGTAAAGATTGCCGAATGCAAAGAGGCTGTTAAACAGGGTGCTGATGAGGTAGATATTGTGTTAGCATTAAATAAATTTCTTGTGGGAGATTATGATGCAAGCGCAGAAGAGATAAGGGAGATAAAGAAAAGTATCGGGAAGAAAACATTAAAGGTTATTTTAGAAACAGGTGCTCTCAAATGTGCAGAAAATATTGCAATTGCTTCTTTTATTGCTATGGAAAATGGAGCTGATTTTATTAAAACATCAACTGGTAAGCTAGAGCCTGCTGCAACTCCAATGGCTGCTTTAATTATGTGCGATGCAATAAAAGCATTTTACAAAAAAACAGGAAAGAGAATTGGCTTTAAACCTGCTGGTGGAATGGTAGTTCCTAAAGATGCCATTTGCTATTTGGCAATAGTTGATACTATATTAGGTAAAGAATGGTTAAATAGTACTTTGTTTAGGCTAGGGGCTAGTAGATTGGCTAATAATCTATTAAGCGAATTAGAAGAAAGTACAGTATCATATTATTAATGAAGAAATTACACCTATAGAAAAAAGTATAGATGCAATGCCATTTGTAGTAAAAAAGGCAGCATTTAACCTTCTTAGATTAGTAGATGATATTATGCAGTGTTGAAATATAAGTAAGCCTGCAAAAATAAGACAGCTTATAATAAATATTGCCTTAGATATTATTAAATTATTTGGATCTAGTATTGCCAAAATAGGAGATTGCTGGCTAAAAATCTGAAAATAAAGTAATACCAAAAGGGGTAAAATAATTAAATGGAGCCATAATGATAAATTCATGGCTCTTTTTCTTCCTAAAAGTACTGGTATAGAGTTAAGATTGTGTTTTTTATCAAAGTCTTCGTCCGAAAGAGAGTATAAAATATCAAAGCTACTAACCCATAATAATACAATAGTGGATAAGCTTATTATTGCCCCCCATATTACTAGTTGGCCACTTGCAGAACTAAGAGCTATAAAAGCCCCAAGAGGTGCAATAGATAAGGCTAGACCTAGTACAAAATGGCATAATGATGACACTCGCTTTATATAACTATAAATTAGAAGGATAAATAGAGCCAATGGAGATAGGTAAAAACATATTTTACTTAAAAAGGCTGCTGCAATAATAAATATTATAGAGTTAAACACCACAAATAATAAGGCACTCTTTGCAGAAATAGTACCTTTTGGAATCTCTCTATCTCTAGTCCTTGGATTTGCAGCATCTATATCCCTATCTAGATACCTGTTAAAACCCATTGCAGCGTTTCGTGCGCTAATCATGCAAATTAAAACTATAAACAAAAATTTTAGAATCTGAATATCAAGCCCTTGGCTATTAAGATAAAGCACCCCCATTGTAAAGCCAATTAAGGCGAATGGAAGTGCAAATATCGTGTGTGCAAATTTAACTAATTTTAAATAGTTTTGTATTATACTCATTAATAGTAATTTTAACTACAACAGAAGAACTAACGTAAAATCGCTCC
>CAXYUL010000249.1:0-3083 GCA_964292095.1 uncultured Bacteroidales bacterium
GCCTGTGGGGCTATTAATATCAATTTTTCTGGTTGCGTTAAAACTAAAATTTTTAGAGCTTTGTGGGTAATTAATAATTTTATTATATTTTTTTATTGCAAAATCTACATTATATAATACATTGTTGGGATATAAGTCATACTTAATTTCAAAGCCACCTTTAAACCCTTTTGCTAAAAATAGAGATATAAATCCAATTGCTAATAAACTTGTTGAGATATAATATGTTTTTTTACGAAACTTTGTTTTTAGAGTATGTGAATTTTTTATAGAAATTATTGATAAGTATATTGCAATACCATATGTTATAATTAGAAATAAAATAGTGGGAAGCAGGTTGCCTAGTAGCTCTCCCGATTCTTTTGCGCTAGTTGTTACTAAATTTAGGAACATATCTACTGCTATAATAGTTCCCCCGTACAATATTATTAGAACAAATTGAAATGCATCAATTATACACTTTGGAAGAAGTATTAGAAATATTCTACCTGGCTTTTTTCTTATTGTGAGCAGCAGCATTTGCGTACCTAAAGGAATGGTGATGAATGCTATTCTAGCTGCTATATTCATTTGCTCAGTAAATAACAGAATAGTGTTTGTTAGCATTAAACATGCTAATAGTATAAAATATACTATTTTTTGCTTATTCTGTAATTGAGATAATTTATTTCGTAATCTAAAGAAATAATGCATAATTAGTTGTTTAGCATGCCTCATTAATGCCACAGATAAAACTAGATTGACCTTTTTTGCCAAATCCGTAATCTAATCTAATATTTACCCTCTTTTTAAACTCCCATCTATAACCTATACCATAATTGGGAAGTGTGTGTTTCCAAGCAAAGGCATTTGATTTTCCCCATACATTGCCGGCTCCTCCCCAAAGAGTTACTCCATGTCTATTATATATTTTTTGTCTTATTTCAAACTGCAATGTTATCATGTTATCATCTCTATATCTGCCCTCGTAATATCCTCTCATTCTGTAGGAGCCTCCGATGGGTGACATAAAGGTCCATGGAGTATTGCCATAGCCAAGTTCTCCCATAAAATCATAGGCAAAGACTGCTCCTTTCCATGCACTATGATATAAGTTGTATTGTAAGGTTGTTTTAAAAAATGGCTTATCAGAAAAATCGGTATAATTTCTTTGAAGTATTTTTAAGTACATTCCTTTATATGCGTTAGGAATAAAATCTCTAGTATCATATGATATGATAATGCCATAGTTAAAGGCGTAGTTCTTCTCTTTTAAACCATAAATTAGCTCTGGCTTTGAAAATTTTGAACCTCTAGCAAAATCGAAGCCTACAGTTGGCCCAATATATAAATTATGTGCTATTCTAAACAGAAAGTCGGCCTTAAGAATGGATTGAACCCTTAAGTACCTACTAGCATTTAAATTATCATCTCCAGCTTCATAGCCTAAGCCCCAAAATGCACTAGGGAAGGAGTAGAAATATGCTCCATAATCTATCCTCCATTTTTCTCTATATGCAACGTGATTTCCCCTTATACCTATTAGGTAAAACCCAGTTGTTGTTATATCTCCAGTTAATGAAACATTAGATATAGGAGTAAGAGAGTCTTGTCTATTGCTACTATATAAGCCAGCAGCAACTAGGCCTAAACCTAGTTTAATATCGGATGAGTAATGTGGACCACCAATAAAACTTATATCAAATTTTTTATTACTTTTTTTATTAGCATCTGCAAAATAATGATATATTTTATACCATACACTTCTTCTTCTTACCGTATCCTTTGCTCTTATTACTTGAATTGAGTCTTGCAAAAAGTCACCTTCAATAGTCTTATTGTTGGGTGAATATCTTGGATTTGAGTAGTTAATATTATTTCGCTCACACATATAGTTATCTGCTGAATTTATGTATTGTGCCATACCATTGTTTGACAACAAGATAAAAAGGCTAAATGTAGTGAATGTAAATAATAAATTTCTTTTCATATTTTTAATCGTATTTAAGACAGTTAATTGTTTAGTTAACTATCTTAACATTATCTATCCATAGTTTGTTTACTGGTTCTCCAATGAATGCATCTCCGTAACTAGACGAAAATCTAATAATTATATGTGTAGGGGTATCGTTACTATTGCCCCATTCAATCTCATTAATTGGTACTGATACCCCTTTAGAGTTTGTGGTGTAATTTGATAACTCCTTAGGAATAAGTCTCATATATGGTTTGTAATAGTCTTCTGATGTAATATTGCCATAGTTGATTTTTACAAAATGATTATTTATCCAATTGGGGCTTGAGTTAGAAAAACGATAAAAACCAGTACCTATTCGTTTAGCATATACATTCCCTTTTGAGTCTTCCCACCTTTTCTGCAGCATAACTACGCACTCCCCATAGTCTCTATCTCCTATAACCTTAGGCGCGCCCATTCCAGCTGCTTTTATTCTTTTATTTCCTATAATTGCTTTGTAATCAAAACTTATTCCGCTTGGCTTATCAGTATAAGGTATTCCAACTGATAATTTGCTTTGTGGATTCTTTGTGTCTTTAATTGGTTCATGCATAACACCTAGATAAACAGTACCTGATGCTAGTACGTGTAAGTCTATCATGCCCAATACTCTAACATCTTCTACTCTCGTTTCTAGTCTTGCACAATAGCCATCTCCCCTTTTTTCTGGGAATACGGTGCAACTAGTCTTAACTATTTTCATAACAATAGCTAGTACGTTTGATGTAGACCATACGCAAGTATGAGGATTAACGTATGCAACATTTCCATGAATTGTATCTTTTGGGGCAATTTCGTATAAATATTTTGTTTTGCCTCCTATTATTGCCGACTCCTTTATTTCTCTAACAACCCAATTGTCAAAATTTCCCCATTTCTCTATGTGATTTTTTGAGATACTTTGTGCATAAATAAGATAGGGAGTAATAAAGTTGGAGATAATAAGTAATAAAGCGGTTTTTTTCATTTCAATTCTTTCTAGCACATTAAAAATGTGACATTGGCGCTCAATGCTAGCAAAAATTGTGCTAGGATTATTATAATTTTGGTTTATGTAATATCTATTAAAATATAAAAACAAAAAAAG
>CAXYUL010000250.1:0-3069 GCA_964292095.1 uncultured Bacteroidales bacterium
GCTATATTTTCTGTCATTTTACTTCTGTATTTTTTTTGCTATATTTTTAACTAATTCACTTATACTATCATTTAAAGTTGGAGAATTAGGCGCTCCATTTATCTCAATTTCTGGTGCAGTTATTTCTAATGAATTTTCTGCTGCAAATTTTCTTAAATCTTTAATTCCAGCCCCATTCCATGTAGATCCACCAAAAATGCCAAATACTTTATGTTTAGGTGCAACCAGATTAATCTCGTTACATAGATGCGCCATCATCGGGTGCATTTTCCCATTATATGCACAAGAACCTAGAATTAACCCTTTATATCACCAAATATCGCTCAAAATTAAAGAAACATCTGTTTTAGAAACATCTACAGTTTTTACTTTAATAACATATTCTGCAAACTCTCTTCCAATTGCATCGGCAAGCTTTTCTGTATTGCCATACATAGAAGCATATGCTATTAATACACCTGGTTCAGACTCATATTTGCTCCATTTATCATATAAGCCAACAACCTTTGCAACATCTTTTTTCCAAATTAAACCATGCGAAGGAGCAATAGTTTTAATTTCTAAACCAGAAAGTTTTGCTAGTGCTTTTTGTACGGGTAAACAATATTTTCCAACTATATTAGAATAATATCTTCTCATATCCGATAAATAAGATTCTTCAAAATCGTTTTGATAATCAAATATTCCTGCATCTAAAGTACCAAAACCGCCAAAAGCATCGCAGCTAAAAAGAGTTTTAGTTTGTATCTCATACGTAACCATTGTTTCTGGCCAGTGCACCCATGGGGCTAAGAAAAATTGTAAAGTGTGTTCTCCTAGAGATAACTCTTGGCCATCTTTTATTTGTAAAAAGCTATTAGGCTCAATTTTATAATATGCTTCTAACATCTTAAAAGTTTGAGCATTACCTATAAGTTTTACCTTTGGATATGCAGCTAATATAGATTTTATCATACTAGAATGATCTGGCTCCATATGATTAACCACTAAATAATCTAGTTCTTTCCCATCTAATAAGGTTGCAATTCTTTCTATGTATTTATCATCAGAACCAAACTCTATTGTGTCTATTAAAACACTTTTTTCATCTACTATTAGATACGAATTATATGAAACTCCATTAGGTAGAGGCCAGTTGTTCTCAAATAAAAGTTTTTTTCTGTCATTTGTTCCTACGTAAAAAATTCCTTTGTCTAGTGTAATGTTTTTCTTTACAGTATTTGCGCTCATAAATATATATGTGTATTAAATTTTAGTTAATTCTTTTATAAAACTCGTCCTCGCTAATAGTTTCTATATTAAGTTTATTTGCTTTCTCTAATTTTGATCCACCAGCTTTTTGCCCAACTATCATAAAATCTGTATTTGAACTTATAGAACTTCCGACCTTTCCTCCGTACGCTTCTATTAGCTCCTTCATTTTTTCTCTAGAAATAGAAAAATTACCAGTTATCATAACTGTTTTTCCATTTAAGACTTCTGATATTTTAATTTTAGAGCCCATTTCGTCTACAAATTGCAGGCCTAGCTCTCTTAATTTATTTATATTATTAATATTTTTATCTGTTCTAAAGTAATTATATAGAGATTCTGCTATTGTTTCTCCAATTTCATTAATTTCAGATAATTCTTCTTTTGAAGCAGCAATTAAATTATCAATATTTTTAAATTCCTTAACAAGTAATTTTGCCGTTGCTTCTCCAATATACTTAATACCTAAAGCAAATAAAACTTTACTAAAAGGAATTTTCTTACTTAATTCTAAAGAATTTCTATAATTATCTACAGACTTTTCTTTAAACTTATCTAAACTTAGTAATTGTTGATCACTAAGAGTATATAAATCTTTAAGATCTTTAATAAACCCCTTATTAAATAATTGCTCAATAGTAGCCTCTCCAGCATTAATATTCATAGCTTTTCTTCCTATAAAATGCAGAAATCTCCCTTTAATTTGTTGTGGACAATTATCATAATTTGGACAATAATGTCTTGCTAGAGCTTCGTCTTTAACCAAGGGTGTACCACAATCGGGGCACACATCCGGAAATTTAATAGGAAATAATGAGCTTATTCTATTTTTTGTTTCTACTCTTGTAATCTTTGGAATAATTTCTCCGCCTTTTTCTACATATACAAAATCTCCAATATGAATATCTAGTGCTTCAATTTGATCTGCGTTGTGTAATGTAGCTCTTTTTACTATAGTTCCCGACAATTGGACTGGCGATAAGTTAGCAACTGGAGTAATAGCACCCGTTCTACCAACTTGAAAATCCACAGATAACAGTTCTGTAAGAGCTTCTTCTGGTTTAAATTTATATGCGGTTGCCCAACGGGGAAATTTAGATGTATAGCCTAAGCTCTTTTGCAAAGACAGTTGATTTACTTTAATTACTATGCCATCTGTCGGGTAGGGTAGTGTACTCCTTTTATGGTCCCATTCTTTAATAAATAAAATAACTTCATCTATAGATTTACATTCTTTAGTATATTCAGATATTGGCAAACCCCAAGTTTCTGCTGCTTTAAGAGATTCTATATGAGTTAAATATAAATTGTCGGGAAGAATAGGATGATATAATATACATTCTAGACCTCTATGCTTAATTTCTTTTGAGTCTAGCAATTTTAAAGAACCTGCAGCTGCGTTTCTAGGGTTTGCAAAAGTAGGCATTTCGTCTAATTCTCTTTGTTTATTAAGCTTATCAAAAGACTTAAAAGGCATAAATATCTCGCCTCTTATTTCAAATTCGGCAGGAAAATTTGGACCACTATTTAGTTTTTGTGGAATAGAAGGAATCTGTTTTACATTTATACTTACATCATCTCCAATGCTGCCATCTCCTCTAGTAAGAGCCCTACTAAGAATTCCATTAATATAGGTAAGACATATTGCAGATCCATCAAATTTTAGCTCACATGAGTATGTAAATGGCTCATAAGCAGCCTTTTCTATTCTTTGATTAAATTCGTACAGCTCATTAAAATCGTAAGTATTTCCTAATGATAGCATTGGATATTTATGAGGATATTGCTTAAACTCTGTTTGTACATGTTCTTCTTTAG
>CAXYUL010000251.1:0-3052 GCA_964292095.1 uncultured Bacteroidales bacterium
TTTGCTATATTACTAAACTCACTTTTATAGCTAGGTAAACAATATCTTATACACGTTACTAGATCTTTTCCAAACCATGGTAGCCTATTGTATTCTAATACATTTAGTTTATTATTAGCTGTTCCATCAAAAAACACCCCAATATTAATCTGTATATCTTTATTACTCAGCTTTCTTTCCTTCCCTTTTTTTTCCCCTATCACTAGCATAATATCATCTTTTACAAATATTTACCTTACTTTTACTTGCAATATCTATCCTTGCTTTACTCTCTATATCTGTAGAGCCATTAATATCCATATTTAAATTCGAATTAACATCAATATTTAAAGCCTTATCTATATTTACCATAAAATCTCCGTCTATATTCAGTTTAGAATTTCCCTCTATATTCTCTACACAATTTCTTTTGGTATTATTAATATAGTCATCTTTAACATCAATGTTTAAGCTGCCTCCAGTTTTAATAAAACTATCTTTTTGACAGAATAGCTGCATCTGATCCTGTGCCTCTAATATTATTTGTGGTGCTTTAAGATTTATTGCAGTTGGAGATGACATTGCTATTATCCCATTAATTGTATCTAAATTAAACACATTTCCCTTTGCATCTTTAATTACTATCCCCCAATTACCATGTAGATCATCATCAAACTCAATAGACAGACCTGTTTTACTAATTATAGATTTTGTATTATTATCCCCAGAAATGCCACTAGTGTTTCCATTATAAAAAAGGCTCCCTATAACAAAAGGCCTACTTGGATCAGCATCTTTATATGCTACCATTACTTGATCACCTTTGTCGGGAATAAAAAAGACACCCCTATTCTGTTTTACAAACTCGCTTTGCCCAGCATCTTGACTAAGGACTCTTATCCAATTTGAAGATTCTTGATCATTATTTTTATCTTGCCAAAAAAACTTGACTTTTACACGTCCCAATTTTTGTGGATCATCGTATGAATATACAACAGCTGGCTCTGCACCAGCCTTAGGTCTAGTAAGATTAATCTTACTACAATTATCTGCTATACTCGCAGATACACAAGAGCACACACAAGAGTATTTTCTGTTTATAAACTTGTGATCTAACTTAACTATAACTAAGTTTCCAATATTTTGATTGGTATTAGTTGATATCTCATCTATTATACTAATATTTACATTATCTCCAATATTAAAAATAGGTTCTTTTGTGGTAAATTTTACACAATTCATGTTGCTAAACATAGAGTCTTCTATCATGCTCATAAAATGCTCTATTTCATTAATATCACTAATATTGCGAGCAGATAATAGTTTCTCAACAGAATTTAGATTTTTATTAGATCCTTGTTGAGCACTGCGTAAAGGCTCTATTTTACCGCTAGAATCTAAAACAGATGTCTTATAATTTAACTTATTATTTTCATAATTATAATCATATATAAAACACTTATTTACAGATAATTTAGATGATACACTTAGTTCATCAATATCAATTGGATATACTAATTTATGCTCTGCTTCGCTTATTAATGGTCCAATTATAATTTTATTATTTGAATAGTAAAAATTCTCTCCATATAAACTAAGTATTCTCTTTAAAAACATATAATCTGTTTCATAGTATTGTACTAAATATGATATTGTATTTGAATATCTAGGCTTAATATCAAGTTCTACATTTAAGTTATTCTTTTCTAAAACACTATGAATAATTGCGTTTAATGTTTTATCCGTAAACGAATTAATACTATGCGATTTATCTAATAATAAAGTTGCTGCTCCTCCTTTTATTATTATATACCCTCCACTCCCTTTTTTTGCACATATATTTATATCTACAATATAAGCCATTATCTTTTTGGGAGTATAAGTAATATTTTCTTTAAAATAAATAATTATTTGCTCTCCTAAAGTGTCTAAGAATTGAGAGGAGCCATGTTCCCACAAATTAGACCCTTTAATAATGCAGTTAGTTTTTAGGGAAAAAATTAGATGAGAAGATACAGATTCTAATAAAATAAAATCCTCACAATCATACATTTTACCCCTATATTCAAATTCTATATTAGGCTGAACAACTTTTTTAGTTTCCATATCATTCTCCTTTTATAAATTTTATAGAATAAGAATAAAACATTGGAGATAGCTTATTTAGCTCTTCTAATAAACTATTGCAATAATATTCACCTTCTTCTATAATCTGCTGGTACTTAGGCACTATGTTTATATTTATAACTCGTTTAATTCCATTAAAATACTTGTTCTCATAAGCCAATTCTACACTAATATCTTGTATTATATCTCTATATCTAAAGTTTATATAATTAATAATATCATTTTTTGTGTATATCCTTCTTCCTCCAAAAATATCAAATTTTAAAGCCTTCGCATAGTTGATATTTTGGTCGTAAGATGTTCCTCCTGAGCTAGTAGACAAAGAGAAAATGCTATCCAACTTTAAGCTACTATTATTCACAACAGAAAACGACTCCCCCTTTTTAATTCCATTTGCATAATTTGCATTACAAAGACTATAAGTTACAAACATACAAGACTTAGTCTCTAGCTTTGAAAAAACCAAATACACTTTATTATTTACACTCTTTTTATTTATTTTAATTTTCTTAATCATCTCCCCAATCTCTTTCTTTATATTAGAAATATGAAAATAAAGTAAATCCGATTGTCTATTATTTATTACTATAGCACTATTAAATATGTTATTGTACAAATGTTCCACATGGTTGTTTATATCATTTATATCAAATGTAGAAAAATTACCACGTATTATTTTATATGTGTTTTCTTTTATATCTCCAATATCCATTTGATAATACTTATTCCCTTTATTATCATCTACACTTATTATCTTATTAAAGCTCTCATATTCTCCAATATCTAATTCTATGATTGGCATATATTTATAAACATCTACAGATAAAGTCTTACAATAATTATTACATACAACAAATACATTCATCCATATTTCAACTTCTTTTAAATTAGAAGAAGGAATAAATTTTGGAAACTCCATTTTAATCCATATGTATTTTTTTTTCTC
>CAXYUL010000252.1:0-3043 GCA_964292095.1 uncultured Bacteroidales bacterium
TACAAGTTGGTCTTACTTTTTTGAGAGCAGGCATTAAAAGAGATGGAGTAGGCGCTCCATCTAAATAGTATACACTTGCGCCTTCGGTAAATGGATATAACATTCCCAGAGTACATTCATAAGCATGCGAGAGAGGTAAAAATGATAAAAATACATCTTTTTCACTTATAGCAAATAAATATTTTGTCATTTGAACATTGCTAGTAAGATTTGCGTGTGTAAGCATTACCCCCTTAGAGGATCCAGATGTGCCTGATGTATATATTATAGATGCAATATCGTTTGCCTGTGGTTTAAAATCTAGCCTAGAAATATCTTCTTTATTGGATGTATAAGACGAAGAAAAATTATCGGACGGAACTTTTAATAATTCTAGAGTATCCATACATATTATTACTTCTAGTTTGTCTTTTATGGCATCGGATAATTTATATATTAATTTTTTAGAAATAATAATAGATTTAGACTGGGAATGTTCTAAAATATTGGCAATTTCAAAGGCAGAAAAATCTGGTAATAATGGAACAACAATTCGCCCAGATGTTGTGATAGACATATAAGAAACTGGCCAATTTGGCATACTCCCACCAATAATGGCTATCTTTTCTCCAATTGGTATATTTACCAAATTAAGGGTATCCTTTAACTTTTCTACCTTTTCTCCAAATTGCTTATAAGTTAATGACTCCCCGCCTATTATTACAAAAGAAATATTATTGGCAAATTTTAAAATAGACTTATTGTAGTAGTCATTTATTGTTAAACACTCTATATTGTAACTCATAATATCATTTTATTCCACAAATATATAAAATAAGAATTGAATATGGCTGGATTTTTGCTATTTTTGCGCATAATAATTCAAATATGATAGGTTTTTTAAAGAGATACCTGCAGAAAGGTATAATAAAAAAATGCATAAAGATGGAACAAAGGGCGTTTTTAAGTTTTAAAGACGTTAGTTCTGTTGGTTTTGTGTATTATATGGAGTCTGAGGAAAATTAAGATGATTTAAAGTCTGCTTTAGGAATACTTAATAGAACAGATATACCATATACGGGTCTAATTATAGAAGGGCAAAAAGAATTGTTCTCTAAAATGAATTTTAATTTAGAAAATTTAAAAAATAAGCTAATTCTCCTTAATCACAAAGATATTAGTTGGCTTGGTTTACCATCGGGGCAAGATTTAGAAAGTTTTTTAGAGCTAAATTTTGATATGCTAATATGTTGTGGACAAACAAGTAATTTTTCGCTAGAATATATTAGTAGAGTAGTTAATTGTGGATTTAAGGTTGGAAATGACTCATCTATTAAAGACCTTTTTTCTTTTGTTGTTCAAGCTCCATATGATAATAAGGTATCGGCAGAAGAATTTCTAAAAGAGCTCTTTAAATATTTAAAAATAATAAAAAACAACGAATCCTAATAATGACAGACGGTTTTTTTGATAGTGACGAAGATTCTCTAGAGAGCGAAAGAGAACTTATAGTGGCTTTGGAAAAATATATAAGTGCCCAAAAGGAAAACTGCCTAGATGAACTTTTACTTTCCCAAGAAGAAATAGAGTATATAATAGATTATTTTGCAGATCAAAATGATTTAGATGCTGCATTAAGAGCATCTGAGCTAGGCTTAAGCAGATACCCTTTGTGCTTTGAGCTAATTGCTCGTTATTGCGATGCTTTAATTTCTTTGGGTAAGCACGATAAAGCATTAGAAACATTAGAAACATTCAAAGATACTTTTTATAATTATCCCGACATATTCTTTTTACAATCAAGGGCACTTATTAACAAAGAAGACTTTGTAGCAGCTAGGAAACAGTTTTTGGAGGCCTTAAGCAAAGAGAACGATAATGAAGATTTATTAGATACTATATGTTGTTTAGCGCAAGATTGTATAGAAGTAAATAATTTTGAAGAGGCAATTTATTATTTTAATCAAGCCTTAAAACATGGTAAATTAAGTGCTATATATTTAAACGATTTTGCTTATTGTTATGATAGAATACAAAAATTAGATAAGGCTATACAATATTATAATGAGTATTTAGATATAGATCCTTTTAATGATATAGTTTGGTTTAATTTAGGAACTGTATATGCTAGAGATAACGATATTGATAAAGCTATAAATGCTTTTGATTTTGCTTTAGCATTAGATTCTAAGAATGAGTCTGCCGTTTATAATTTGGCTGCAATATATTTGCGTAGCGAGAATTACACACAAGCGCTTAAATATTTTCAGTTGTATTGTACTTTAGATCCAAAAGGCGTTACTGGATATATGGGAATAGCAGATGTATATTTGGGTTTAAATGATATTTCTAAGGCAAAAGAATATTATATTAAAGCTTTAGAATTGGAACCAAATAATTATGATGTTAAGATTAGTCTTAATTGCTTGTGTGCCATAGAGGATTTTGAAAATGGAGACAAAGAAGCCTTTGCAGAGATTCTAAGTGCAATTCTGCCAAAAATAAAAAATAAAGATTTAGAAAATTTAGATTTGATTAAAAAAAATATTAAAAAATAAACTTAATTTTAAATGAAGAAACTACTTTATTATTTGGGAATTACCTTTAAGGGTATATGTATGGGTGCTGCAGATGTGATTCCAGGCGTTAGTGGCGGAACAATTGCTTTTTTAATGGGAATTTATGAAGAACTAATAAATTCGATTAAATCTGTTAATTCCCAAGCTTTTAAATATCTTTTTAGTGGCAAGATATGTGAGTTTTGGAAATATATTAACGGAACATTCTTAGTAAGTTTATTGTCGGGAATATTAATAAGTGTATTTACATTAGCTAAATTAATGCAGTATTTGCTTCAATATCATCCAATTACTCTTTGGAGTTTTTTCTTTGGTTTAATTTTGGCTTCGGCAGTTTATATTTTAATAGGTTTAGATAATTATGCTATCCAGTTTTTCATATCTTCTTCAACAGTTGATATTCCTCCTATGCCGAAGTTTTTAACTAAAACAACAACAACATTTGGTGAAAGGAAAGCTGGAAGTGTTGGTCCTAAGTGGATATT
>CAXYUL010000253.1:0-3024 GCA_964292095.1 uncultured Bacteroidales bacterium
AACATTTCTGCCTTTTGGACCTAAGGTTACTTTTACTGCGTCTGCTAAGGCATCAGCACCCTCTTTCATGAGGCTGCGTGCTTCCATATTAAATTTTATTTCTTTTGCCATGATTTCTTTCTGTTTTAATTGTTGATAACTTAGTTGTATAAGATTTAGCCTATAATAGCTAAAACATCTGATTGACGCATAATCATATAGGATTTACCGTCTACATTAATTTCTGTGCCAGCATATTTACCATATAAAACAATATCGCCAGCTTTAAGCTCCATAGGTTCGTCTTTTTTACCTGAGCCAACAGCTAAAATTTTCCCCTCTTGTGGTTTTTCTTTTGCGGTATCGGGAATATACAAACCGCTTGCTGTTTTTGTTTCTGCCTCTTTAGGCTCAACTAATACTCTGTCTGCTAATGGTCTAACGTTCATAGCTTTAATTTTTTATTATTTATTTTATTAATGTTTTGTATTTTATTGTTGTCTTGTGCTTTGTGCAAGGCATTTGCTAAATGGCAAAATAAATGCCAAATGCTTAATGTGTCATTTTGGCAGTAATTGCCTTTTAGAACTTTTTACTATATTTGTAACTTTAATCCTAATAATTTAACTACAATGATCCTTTATCACCTTATGCCAATTATTTTTATCTTAGGAATATTGGCTATTGCATTAGAAGACGGTATTAGAATTAACAAGGCAGCAACTGCCGTTGGCATGTGTATTTTGCTTTGGTTTGTTTTTTTACTTGACGCTACTTGTATTTTTCAATCTCACCCACCAAAGTACTTACAAGAATTTTTGCGGGCTTTTCCTATGTATGGTGAGCTTTCAGTTGCTACTCAGGCCTATGAGTTTATAGAGTTTAGAATTATAGAGTCTTTAGGTGATGTTTCAACCACATTATTTTTTGTGCTGGCTTCTATGGCTATTATAGATTTAATAGACTCGCATGGAGGCTTTGATGTTATTACTAATTCTATAAAGACAAATAAAAAAAGGAAGTTGTTATGGATACTTTCTTTTATAACTTTTTTTATGTCTGCTTTATTAGGGAACCTTGCTACTGTAATAGTAATGGTGGCTATAGCTAGAAAATTAATTCCTATTAAGAAGGAAAGGTTAATATATTCTTGTATGCTTATTATTTCTGCTAATGCAGGGGGATCGTGGTCACCAATAGGCGATGTAACAACATTGTTATTATGGACGGGCGGAAATATTTCTGTTCTACATCAAATTGTAAGCATTTTTCTCCCTGCGCTAACAATGATGTTACTTCCTCTGATTATAACTACATTAACAATAAAAAAAGAGGCTGTTGTAGACGCACTAACAATAGCTAAGCAAAGTGGAATTTATGATAAAATTGATCCTAAAATAAGGAAGAAAATTTTAATTATCGGCATGGTTTCTTTAGCTATTGTTCCTGTTTTGCAGTCTATTTTTATGTTGCCTCCGTTTATGGGAGTATTGTTTGGCTTAGTTATTTTGTGGATAATTACAGATAGAGAGTATGCCCATAGTAAAGATGCAGATATGCAAAATTTACGAGTAAGCAGTGTGTTTTCTAGAATAGATGTTACTACCGTATTTTTCTTTTTAGGCATATTAATGTCGGTTCAAGCACTTAATTCTGCAGGGCATCTAACCATAATGGCAGATTTTATTAATTCTGCCGTTCCCAATCCAAATACAATTTCTTTAATATTTGGAGTGTGCTCATCATTCCTAGATAATGTGGCTCTTGTTTCTGCTTCTATGGGTATGTACCCTATTGCGCAAGCTGGAGCCTTTGCTATGGATGGCACATTTTGGACTTTTCTAGCTTATTGTGCTGTAACTGGTGGCAGTATCCTAATTATAGGTTCTGCATCGGGAGTAACAGTAATGGGATTAGAAAAGATTTCTTTTGGTTATTACCTAAAACGCTTTTCTCTTCTTGCCCTTGTTAGTTATTTTGCAGGGGCAGGTGTATATTTGCTTCTTCAAGCTATTTAATTAAAGAATATTGAATGATGAGTGATGCGCTTTTATTAGGTGACCAGAAGTTTATGAGTGAAGCTATTAGGGAGGCCCTTGTAGCTTTAGAAAGGAATGAGGTTCCAATAGGGGCTGTTGTTGTTTGTAATAATAGAATTATTGCCCGTGCGCATAATTTGACAGAGACATTAAAAGATTGTACGGCTCATGCAGAAATGCAAGCTATAACAATGGCATGCGATTATATTGGTGGTAAGTATTTAAAGGAATGTACTATTTATGTTACGGTAGAGCCTTGTCCTATGTGTGCAGCAGCCTTAAATTGGGCACAAATTAACAAAGTTGTTTATGGCGCCAGCGATGATAAGAGAGGATTTTCTCTTTTTAAGCCTAGTTTGTTGCATCCTAAAACGGAACTAGTGTCTGGGGTTTTTGCTCAAGATTGCTCTAAACTAGTAAGGGATTTTTTTAAGGAGAAGAGATAAATGGAGTATTTGCAAGAATTGGGATATATTGGCTTGTTTTTAGGAACATTTTTGGCCGCAACAGTTTTACCTTTTAGTTCAGAAATACTGATAATTGGAATTATGATAGCAGGGGGCGACCCTTGGTATTCTTTCTTTATTTCTACTAGTGGTAATTGGCTTGGAGGATTAACCTCTTATTATCTGGGATATTTGGGTAAGTGGGAATGGATAGAAAAATGGTTTGGTATAAAGCAGGAGACACTGGATAAACAAAAAAAATATATAGATAAATATGGATCTTTGATTGCTTTTTTTAGTTGGGCACCTGTTGTTGGCGATGTGCTGTCTGTAGGCTTAGGCTTTTATAAATTAAAATTTTGGAAATGTGCAGTTTATATGCTAATAGGTAAGGCTATAAGATTTGCTTCTTGGGTTATTTTGTACGAGCTATATGGCCAAAAGTTTATAGATTTTTTATATAAAATTTTTTAAAAGCACTATGAATCCTAATTTTTTTTTGTCAGGTAAAAAAAACTTCCTATATTTGCACTCTCAAAACTGAGATATGGTGTAATGGT
>CAXYUL010000254.1:0-2992 GCA_964292095.1 uncultured Bacteroidales bacterium
AACTGTTTAATACTTTTGCCACTTGCTAAGAACCTTTGATATATTGGTTCAAAATACGCTTTTGTCCATCTCATACCTTGAATGTTTTTATTTTCAAAGGTATTAGGATAAAGCTTTAACTGAAAGACGTGGTTGGCCGTATGCTTACGATTATTAATCAATTTACAGCTATCTTATCAAACAGAATAGGAGTTTAGTTCTTAACTAAATTCTGATTTAGAAAATATTGTTTGCACAAAATTTTGGATATTGCTAGCTTAATATTTTACCATCCTTTTTGGATTTCCGTGCCATGAGCATCCAAGACAAACAACCTGGCTCATATCAAACCCTTCTGTAGAATCTTGAGGGTATTTAGGTATAACCTTGCCCTCTGGTGTTACATACACTAATAGGCGCTCGTTATTATTGTTTTTTACATACATTGCGGCTATTTTGCATTGTGGACATAGTAATTTTCTCATTATATTTTATCTTCTCTTTCTAGGTGCTTTTGTTTTATTGTTGTTTCTTTGAGACCTACCGCTTGTGTTGCTGCTACTTTTGTAGCTATTGCTGCTACTTCTGCTTATAGTATTTCTATTGCTTTTATTATTATTTATGTTGTTGTTTTTTGCTGCAATTTTAGACTTTTCTGCTTTTTCTTGCTTTGAACTGGCTGCTTTTTCTGAGTCTTCTATTAAATCAAATAGTTCATCTAACTCATTTAGACTTAGGTTTCTCCATTCACCTTGTTTTAAATTTCCTAATTTAACATTAAGTACTTGAGTGCGCTCTAATTTTATTACTTGGTAATTAAAGTATTCGCACATTCTTCTAATTTGTCTATTTAATCCTTGTGTTAATGTAATTTGAAAAATAAAAGGCGTAATTTGTTTTAATTGACATTTACGAGTTACCCTATCTAAAATTGGAACACCTTGGCTCATTTTTGTAAGAAAATCATCTGTGATAGGGCTATCTACAGTGACAATGTATTCTTTTCTATGATTATTACCTGCCCTAAGAATTTTATTTACAATATCTCCGTCATTTGTTAGTAGAATAAGACCTTGTGAATCTTTATCTAATCTCCCTATAGGAAATATCCTTTGCTCGTGGCACACAAAATCTATAACATTATCTTTTTCTGTAGTATCTGTAGTGCAAACTATGCCAATAGGCTTATTTAGAGCTATGTACGCAGGTTTAATGTCTGTTTCAACAAGTTGACCATTTACCTTTACAATTTGCCCAGGGAGTATCCTCATACCAACAATTGCTTTTTTACCATTAACTGTAACGTTACCTTGTTCTATATACCTATCGGCATCTCTTCTAGAGCAAATTCCAGAACTACTAATATACTTATTTAATCTATATTCCACGTGCTTTTATTTTTTTGCGTAAAGATAATAAATCTATCCAAGCAACAAATATCTATTATATATAGCAAATCTATTATGGCTACTTTTATAAACTATAACAAAAATTTAATCTAGTAAAGATATGAAATAATGTAGTGAGAATTAGATTAAAGCATAATGAGATATGATTTATTTAGAATTAGAATACGCTTTGCAGCAATCGGCGTAACTTTTTCTTTTTTTTAATTAAATTTTTTCTTTTTGGTTATATTGTAAGTAAATTAAGTGCTAATTTTAGATGTTTATACTAGTTTAGCTTTTCTTGTGTTTATCTATACTAGTTGTTATTATTGTTTAGTGTTTAAATTATGTGAGATATGTGCGTATTAAATGATGATGTAAGTGTGCCTGTGGCTAGAAACTATTCTGAGAGAGAGGAGATTTGCGAAAAACTTTTTAGCGAACTTGGACCTTTTTGGCATTTGTGTACTAGTGGGGATGAGTGTACTAATATTTTTACTAGTGAGGAAGATTTTAGGGTGGGGATGAATTTGATGGGAATTTGTGCTGATATGTTTAGAGAATGCTCTGGAGTGCGGATTTATACTTTTATATTAATGAATAACCATATTCATATTATTCTTAGTGGGGAGCAGATGGCTTGTGGAAAAATGTTTTATATGTTTAAGAAGCGGCTGAATATGTATTTTTCTAGGTCTGCCTCTAAGATTAGTTTGTTTAGTTTTAATGAGAAGTTTTTTTCTATAACTTCTTTAAAGCAACTTAGAAATGAGTTGGCTTATGTTAATCGTAATGCCTACGTGGCTAATTCATCTTATACCCCTTATTCTTATCCTTGGGGTGCTGGGTATTTGTTTTTTAATAACCGTGGTGCTTTTGATGGAGGTCTTGCTTTTTCTTCTCTTTCTTTTAGAGAAAAAAGAAATATTTGTAAAGGTAGGGTATTGGTTTTATCTAATAATATAATGGTGCTAAGGGATATGATTCTGCCTTCTAGTTTCTGTTATCTGGTGGAGGCTGAGTGTTTTTTTAGAGATGCTCATCACTATTTCTCTTTGCTATCTAAAAATTATGAAGCTTTTAGTGAGGTGGCTAAGGGTATGGGTGATAGCATAGTACTTAGTGATCAAGAGGTTTATTCGGCTATTAGTTCTATTTGTTTTAATAAGTATCATGTTAAGAGACCTTCTCTTCTTCCTGCTGATGCTAAGATGAATCTTGCTAGGGTTATGCATTTTGATTATAGGTCTAGTAATAAGCAGATAGGAAGAATTCTTAGATTAGACATGGCTGTGGTGGATGAGCTATTTCCTATGGCAATAAAATAGGGGAATCTTTGTGCTGATAATGGCTTTTGTGAGCAAACCCCACTCTTTTGCTTACGAGATATGTTTTAAGATGGCTTTGTGAGCAAAACCCTACCATTTTGCTTACGAGATACAGCCTAAGACAGTTTACAGGCAAGCAATAACGGTAAGCCATGCAAGTCCTACAAAATTTTTAGGGTTTTGTAGGACTTGCTGGTATGGAATAGCTGCCAGACAGGTTTTGGGGCATTTTTGGGCATCTTAGCAGTGTTAAGGCATCTGCCAGACACATTTTAGCCCCTCTACGGGTTTGGCAAT
>CAXYUL010000255.1:0-2991 GCA_964292095.1 uncultured Bacteroidales bacterium
GATAGTAACTTTTACAATAGCCAAAATAACTCAATCAAAGGATAATAGCTTGCCAGAACAGCAAGTAGATGACCCAAAACTAAAAGAATTATTGCTTTTTAGTTTTGATCCAAACACTATTACTGTAGATTCTCTTAATATGCTTGGTTTTAGTTCTAAACAAGCAGAATCAATAATTAAATATAGAAATAAAGGCGGAAAATTTAGAGAAAAATCGGATTTTGCTAAAATGTATGTTGTAAGTAAAGAAAAGTACTTTCAGCTAGAGCCCTATATTGTAATTAAAAGTGAAAACTATTATTACGATTTAGAACAAAGTGTTGGTAGCAGATATATAAACAGAAATAATAAAAAAAGTTATCCCCACAATAATTATAAAAATGAAAAGAAGCAGAGGTTAAAATGTGATATTAATTTATCAGATAGTGCTCAATTTACTAATTTATATGGTGTTGGGGCGTTTTACGCTAAAAAGATTGTAGAATATAGAAAAAGTTTAGGCGGGTTTTTTATACAAAAAGAGCAGTTGTTGGAAATTTATGGAATAGATTCGGCAAGGTTTTATGGTTTTTATGATCAACTTACTTTAGATTCTGCTATTATAGAAAAATTTACTTTATCAGATGTTTCTCTTAGATTTATGGAGTATCATCCATATATTGGGAGATGGAGGGCAAAAAAAATAGTTAAATATATTCAAGAGAATGGCAAGGAGAAATGTTCTTTAGAGAATTTAGTTAGTTTAGGCATTTTTTCTAAAGAGCAAGCAGCAAAACTTTCTCCTTATGTAAGATGAAATTTCCCTCTTTGTCTATGAATTAGTGGCTTTGGTCTAAAAAGATAGCATTTAATTATATTGTATAAGATTTTTGTGTTGTTAATTACTTACAAAATGAAACACAAAAGTTTAATAAGAATTGCTAAATGTCTATTGGCCATAATATTGGTATGCAATGGATTAGGTATAAATAAAATTATTTATGCCCAAACTAATAATAATATTAGTAATGTTGAGTTTAAGTCTTTTAAAACTGTACAAGATTGTATAGATTATGCAAAAAAGAATAATATTAATCTTAAGCAAAATGCCTTGTCTTCTAAAAATGCTGATGTAGATCTTAAAACAGCAAAGGCTTCTATGTTTCCAAATCTTTCCTTTGGGGTAAATCAGAATTATTCTGGAAATTATAATGGTAATTATGGCTTATCTGCAAGATTAAATTTATATAATGGGGGGATAATATCTAATACCATTAAGCAGAAGAGTATATCGCAAGAGATTTCTGTTTTAAATATTAAACAGTACGAGAATACTTTAGAGGAAAGTATTGCCGAGTATTATATTCAAATTTTATATGCTAGGGAGTCTGTAAAAATTAATGAGCAGACAGTAGATTTATCTGGGCAACAATTAGATAGGGCTAAGACTTTATTAGAAGTTGGTTCTATTTCTAAAAGTGATTATGCTCAGTTAGATGCTCAATATAGTTCAGATAAATATCAGCTTGTATCTGCTCAAAGTACACTTAGTAAATATATACTAAATCTAAAGCAACTTTTAGAATTAGGGGCAAATGAAGAGTTGTATATTGATGACATACAAATAGAAGGAGATAAAGTTATGGAGCAAATTCCTTCTATAGAGAGTGTCTATAATGTGGCATATACTATTAGACCAGAGATTAAGATTGGTGAATTGAATATTAATAATTCATTCCTAGGTCTTAAAATAGCAAAAGGAGCTTATTTGCCACAAATTCAGTTAAATGCATCTAGCAGCTCTAGTAATATGAGCGGAACAAATTATAATTTTATAAGTCAAATAAAAAATGCCTTTACAAATAATGTTGGAATAAGCATTTCTATTCCAATTTATAATAACAGATCTGCTAAGAGTGGAGTGGAGAAGGCAAATTATGAACTAGAAATTTCTAAGCTAGAAATTAAGAATACACAAAAAACTTTATACCAAAAAATTGAAAATATTTTTTTAGATGCAAAAACATCTAGAGAAAATTACATTAGTTCGATTGATAAAATGAAGAGTGCTGATATTAGTTATACTCTTGTTAATGAGCAGTTTAATTTGGGTATGAAAAATATAGTAGAGCTGGTTCAAGCTAAGAATACCTTTCTATCGTCTCAACAAGAGATGTTGCAATATAAATATATGTGCATATATAGCATAGCTATTTTGAATTTTTATACAGGTAAAGAAATAAAATTTTAAATATAAATAACATGAAGAAAGTAATTTTAGTATCAGCTCTTATATTTATTGGAGTATTCTTGTTCTTTGGATGCTCTTTTACTAGAGCTAAACAAGAAGTAGAATTGAGTACTTGTGTGCTTCAGAAAAAAGATATTATAAATACTGTAACTGCTACTGGAACCATTGAACCTGTTATAAAGGTAGAAGTTGGTTGCCAAGTGTCGGGAATAGTAAAGAAATTGTATGTAGATTATAATAGTGTGGTTAAAAAAGGTGATGTTATTGCAGAGCTAGATAAAACAACCTTATTGTCCGATTATCAGTCTCAAAAGGCTAATTTGGCTAATGCGCAGGTAGAGTTTGATTTGCATTTGAAGAATTATACAAGGTCTAAGACACTTTATGATAAGGGTTTAATTGCTGATATTGATTATGAGCAGGCCCTTTATTCTTATGAGAATGCTAAGAATACTTTGGATATTAGCAAAAGTAATTTGTCTAAGTCTAAGACTAATCTATCCTATGCAACTATTTATTCTCCTATTGATGGTGTGGTTTTAAGTAAAAGTGTTGAGGAGGGGCAAACGGTAGCAGCTAGTTTTAGCACTCCAACTTTATTTTATATTGCTAATGATCTTACTCAAATGAGGGTTATAGCAGATGTTGATGAGGCTGATATAGGATATGTTAAACAAGGACAGAGGGTTGAGTTTGCCGTTGATGCTTATATTGGAACTGTATTTAGTGGTACAATTACTCAGGCTAGGCAGAATGCTACT
>CAXYUL010000256.1:0-2988 GCA_964292095.1 uncultured Bacteroidales bacterium
CACCTCCCAATTATTTTAATAATTAATCCTATTTTGCAATAAATTTTTATCTTTGTGTGATTAAGTCTAAAAAGGCCAATTGTTACAACAACAAACTTTCTTACATTAAAAACAAAAAATGAAACAATATTTAGATTTGCTCCAAAAAATAATGGACGAAGGACAAATTAAGACAGATAGAACAGGTGTAGGAACTAAAAGCATATTTGCTTATCAAATGAGGTTTAATTTAAGCAAAGGTTTTCCGCTATTAACCACAAAAAAACTACACCTAAAATCCATTATTCACGAGCTTCTTTGGTTTATTAAAGGAGATACAAACATTAAATATTTAAACGATAACGGAGTAACAATTTGGGATGAGTGGGCAGACGAAAACGGAGAACTTGGTCCTGTTTATGGAGCACAATGGAGGCACTGGAAATGTGAAAATGGACAGGAGATAGATCAACTAGCAGATCTTATGAATAACGTAAAAAACAATCCCAACTCTAGAAGGCTACTAATTTCTGCATGGAATGTTGCACATATAGATAAAATGGCACTTCCTCCATGCCACTGCTTATTCCAACTCTATGTTGCCAACAATAAACTTTCTTGCCAGCTATATCAAAGAAGTGCAGATGTGTTTTTAGGCGTTCCTTTTAACATAGCATCCTACTCCCTGCTAACAATGATGATAGCAAAAGTTTGTAAACTAGAACTAGGAGAATTTATCCACACACTAGGCGACACCCACATATACCTAAACCACATCAATCAAGTAACAGAACAACTAACAAGAAAACCTCTAACTCTCCCTAAAATGGAAATACTAGGAGAACAAAAAGATATTTTTAGCTTTAAATACCAAGATTTTGTACTAAAAGATTATAATCCTTATCCTGCAATAAAAGCACCTATAGCAATATAATCTAGTATAATATAAAAAATTAATAGTAAATGTTATCTATAATAGTAGCAATAGACAAAAACAACGCAATTGGAAGAAAAAACCAACTCCTTTGGCATATCACAGCCGACCTTAAATACTTTAAATCTATAACAGCTGGACACCCAGTAATTATGGGCCGCAAAACTTATGAATCTATAGGAAGACCACTTCCTCAAAGAAAAAACATAGTCCTCACAAGAAGCCAAATAGATTTTCCAGCAATTAAAGAAGGTAGTAATACATCGTTTTTAAAAGTTGCTTCTATAAATGAAATACTAGAAATGAGCAAAAACTCTAAGGAGGAATTTTTTGTAATTGGAGGTGGAGAACTCTACAAACAATGCTTTCCTTTTGCCGATAAATTATATATAACTCATATAAATGCCATTGCAGAAGAAGCCGATACATTTTTCCCTTTTATAGAAAAAGATAAATGGGAAGTTCTAACAAACAGTCCTATACAACAAGACCCCGAAAATAATATAGAATTTAGATTCACCACATATTTTACAAAAAAACTTTAATACATTATGGAAAGAGACAATTTTGGAAATAGATTCGGCGTATTAGTAGCAATGGCTGGCTCTGCAGTTGGATTAGGAAACCTTTGGCGTTTTCCTTTTTTAGTAGGCACAAATGGTGGTGCCGCATTTATAATAATATATCTAATTTTTGTCCTTTTTCTTTGCTTACCAATAATGTATGCCGAATTTATAATTGGAAGGAGAAGTGGAGCTAATGCCTTTGGCGCATTTAAGGTGCTTGCCCCAAAATCACATTGGAATATTATTGGAGTTCTTGGAGTACTTGCCTCTATTTCTATTTTAGCCTTTTATTCTGTTGTTGGTGGATGGACCATAGATTATATTTATAGAGCTCTTACATTTCAATTTAGTACAAGCAACTTTGCAGAGCTAAACACTATTTTTGCTAAATCTACTAGCTCTGTAATAGAGCCAATTATATATTTATTTATATTTCTTGCCTTAACAGGCTCAGTAGTACTTGCTGGTGTTAAAAAAGGTATAGAAAAATACACTAAAATAATGATGCCAATGCTATTTATTATGGTTATAATAATAGCAATAAGATCTATTACCCTTCCTAACTCTGCTGATGGACTTACTTTCCTTTTTAAACCAGATTTTTCTAAAGTTACTGCAGATACTATTTTAGCCGCTCTTGGGCAAGCATTTTTCTCACTTAGCCTTGGTTGTGGCTGTATAATAACTTATGGGTCGTACGTGAAAAAAAGCGAAAACATAATGCTAGCCTCTACCTATACCTCTTTAGCAGATACTACTTTTGCTATTATAGCAGGAATGGCTATTATGCCTGCCGTTTTCTCTTTTGGTATCTCTCCTAGCGAAGGCCCAGGACTAGTATTTATAACCTTACCTATGGTTTTTGCTCAAATGACTTTTGGTAGTATAATAGCTATACTTTTCTTCTTTATACTCTTTATTGCCGCAATTACATCGTCTATCTCATTATTAGAAGTAGTTGTTGCCTTTATGGTAGAAGAACTTAAAATAAAAAGAATTCCTTCTGTTATAATTGCAGTATTAGTAATAACTATACTCTCTACACTTTGTTCTCTATCACTAGGTATACTATCTGATTTTACTATTTTTGGTTATAGTATTTTTGATTGCTTTGATAAACTATCTGCTAATATATTAATGCCTATTGGCGGTTTATTAGTTGTTATCTTTGTTGGATGGAGGATGAAAAAAGCAGACTTTATAGAAGAGGTAACTAATTGCAATAGCCTTAAAATTAAAAAATGGTTTCTCTTTATGAGTTATTACACTATAAAATTTATTGCTCCAATTGTAATAATTATAAAAATGCTTAATGCCATATTATAACTTATTTATACACAGCTATACTACATTCTTGTAATACTACATAACCGTATTATTACAAGAATGTAAGTTTATAAGATTTTAAAATGAAATACCTAAGAGAATACCCCATTGATTTAAAGATAAAGAGGTAATTCGTGCTGATTTTTGTTATTATTTTGTGCATTTACATTCATAGACACACAT
>CAXYUL010000257.1:0-2970 GCA_964292095.1 uncultured Bacteroidales bacterium
CTATGACTATATGGGGAGCCAAAGCAAGCTTTGAACAAGATAAAAAAGGAAGTATAGAGATTGGGAAGCAGGCCGATTTTGTTGTATTGAGTAAGGATATAATAGAAGTGGCCCCTAATGATTTGCTTAACACAAAAGTAGAAGCCACTTATATAGGTGGGGTTAATTACCTACCTTAATTATATTTCTTAGTAAATTTATCCTTATATCTTAGCGCAAATTTTACAAGTAGAATTAATACAGGAACTTCTATAAGAGGTCCAATAACAGCAGCAAATGCTTCTGGTGAACTTATACCAAATATTGCTATGGCAACTGCTATAGCTAGTTCAAAATTATTCCCAGTTGCGGTAAATGAAATAGATACTGCTCTTTGGTAATCTACACCTTTTTTGTGAGTATACCAAAAAGACAAAAAAAACATAATTGCAAAATAAAATATAAGAGGAATTGCAATTAATACTACATCGTAAGGCAATTTTACAATATATTCTCCTTTGTAAGAGAACATTACTATAATAGTAAATAAAAGGGCTACTAGAGTAATTGGACTTATTTTTGGAATAAATTTGCTATAATACCATTTATCTCCTTTAGCCTTTATAAGAGTTAGTCTGGTAATAAAGCCAGCTATAAAAGGTATTCCTAAATATATAAAAACACTTTTTGCAATTGTAGCTATTGTTATAGCTTTAACAGCATCTGTTGTTTCTAGTCCAATCCAACTTGGAAAAACCGATAGAAAGAAATAGGCATACAAAGAAAAAAACAATACCTGAAATATGCTATTAAGTGCCACTAAACCAGCAGCGTACTCGTTGCTACCCTTTGCAAGTTCATTCCAAACTAGTACCATTGCTATACACCTTGCCAAGCCTATCATCACTAATCCGTACATGTATTCTGGGTAGTTGTGTAAGAAGATAGCAGATAGTATGAACATAATTACAGGTCCAATAAGCCAATTTAATATGAGGGACATGCTAAGGACTTTTTTGTCGGCGAAGACCTTAGGTAATTCTTCGTATTTTACCTTTGCTAGAGGAGGAAACATCATTAAGATTAATCCTATGGCCAAGGGAATATTAGTTGTTCCTACCTCAAACTTAGCCCAAAAGTCTATAATAGCAGGTTGGAGGTATCCAATCCCCACTCCAATAAACATTGAAGCAAAAATCCAAATTGTGAGGTAGCGATCTAAAAATGCTAATTTTTTCATTAATTAATCCTTTTTCCAAGAAATAATAGCGGTGTTATTATTTGAAAGTTGCTTAACCTTGTCTATCCATATTAACTCGCTTTTTGCCTTGGCTTTTAAAAATGTGTTGTTAGTGTCTGTCATACTCATACAAGAGTTAATCACCCACCATTTATTATTTATATTTGCCCTCTTTAAATCTTTTTGTAAACGTTCAGCTTCAAATACTGGGGTTGCCTCTGCAAGAGTAACAATAACAACTTCTGTTTGCTTGCTATCTCGTAAACGAGGTAGTAGTCTTGCAACTGAGCCAGTATTTGTGCCTTGGGTACGTTCAACTTCTTTGTGGTAGCTTTCACTTGCGTCTAAAAGGAGTAAAGTGTGTCCAGTAGGGGCAGTATCTATAACTACAATTTCATTATCTGCTTTGTCTACAATATTTGCAAATGCTTTAAATACAGCTATTTCTTGAGTGCATGGAGAACGTAGATCTTCTTCTATATACTCCATATCTTCTTTAGTCATATTGTTACTTATTGCTTTTGCTCTTACTTCATTTTTGTATTCTTCTAGTACTATGGCTTCATCAATCTTGCTTACTTCTATTCCACTTTTTATTGCCATATTGTAGTTAATGTGGTTTGCTGGGTCTGTAGTTGTTAAATGAACTTTTGCCCCTTTCTCGTGTAGCTTAATTGCTATTGATGTTGCAATAGTAGTTTTTCCAACACCACCTTTTCCCATTGTAAATACTACGCTTTTTCTTGTATTATATAAATCATTAACCAAGTCATCTAATGTTTTTTCTGCTTCTAGTGGCTTATAGCAGACGTCTGCTTCTAGTTTATCCTCTTTAAACATTCTACGTATGTTTGTTATATTTGATAAATTATAAGATCGGAGTGGAACAGCAAATTGAGGGTATTTTATTAAGTATTCTGGCATAGAGCATAGTGCAGAGCTTTGAATATCACCTAATTGTTTAGAAATATTATCTTCTTTATCTATGTTCATTAATATTCCATTAATAACCAAAATTTGATTTTTTATTCCTAATAATTCTAATTCTGCCGATGATCGTGCTGCCTCTTTTAATGGAGATGTGTCGGGAAGGCTAACTAAAACAAGTAAAGTATTTATGCTATCAGATAGGCTTTGCACTGCTTTTTTATAAATCTCTTTTCTTTCCTCTAAACCAGCAAGCTGTCCTAGACATGATGCTCCGTGTGTGCTTTCGCTTATAAAATTACTCCAAGCCGAGGGTAGTTGCAGCATTCTAAGAGTGTGCCCTGTTGGGGCAGTGTCAAAAATTATATGGTCGTATTCAATTTGTTTTTTAGGGTCAGTAATAAAATCAGAAAACTGGTTAAATGCGGCAATCTCTACCGTACACGAGCCAGAAAGTTGTTCTTCCATATTTTCTATTACACTTTGAGGAAGTTTGCCTCTATATGGAGCAATAACACTCTCTCTGTATTCTGCAGCGGCCCGTTCTGGGTCTAGGTTAACTACAGTAAGATTTGGCACATCTTTAATTTGTACTCCGTGTCCGTTAAGAGTTGTTCCAAATACGTCTTGTAAGTTTGATGCTGGATCTGTGCTAATTAATAAAATGTTTTTTCCACTATCTGCTAAACCAACTGCAGTGGCACAAGCTATAGAAGTTTTTCCAACGCCTCCTTTTCCGGTAAAAAACAAATACTTACTTGAACCCACTAATGATAAATCAAAATTTTTCATTATTATTTTATTATTGGAATTATACTTAAACC
>CAXYUL010000258.1:0-2942 GCA_964292095.1 uncultured Bacteroidales bacterium
CTGTGACCCTCTGCTTGTAAGGCAGATGCTCTAAACCAGCTGAGCTATGCTCCCGTCAACTATCCCTAAAGGAATGTTGAAGAAATTTTCTAAAAAGGATGTGGGAGCAACAGGATTCGAACCTGTGACCCTCTGCTTGTAAGGCAGATGCTCTAAACCAGCTGAGCTATGCTCCCGAATCGTGGCCACAACGGCCGCTATTTTTGTTTGGGATTGCAAAGATAGGAGTTTTTTTTATTGTTGCAAATTTTTTTATTCATTTTTTATTGTTTTTTTCTGCATTCAATTAAATAAACCACACTCTAAAGCCTCTGCAACAACAAAAGTGCTTCCGCCTATAAAAATAAAATCGCCTTTCTTTGCCAGCTTAAGTGCTAATTTACAGCCATCTATAACAGAGGTTCCCTGTCCACTGCAATCTTCTACCACTGTTCCATCATAAGACTTAGAAATAAGATAATCTCCCAATTTTTTGGCAGATAGCGACCTTACCCCCCTAGCATTTACAAAAATATAATGAGCTTGCATCTCAACTCCTTTAACACTATAATAATTAGGTAATATTAGAGATAAACTCTCTATGTCCTTATCTGCAACAACACCAAATACTAAATATATTTGAGAAGAATTCTGTTGGGCTTGTCTTAAAATTTGCTCTCGTAATAGAGTAAAGCCATGCACATTATGACCAGTATCGCAAATAATTGTAGGACAATTATCTATCTCTTTATTAAGGGAAAGCTGCCCTTTTTTAAGGTAAAGCCTCTCCCATCTACCCCTAAGACCAGTATTTTTTGCTGCATGCTCTATAGAATTAACTATTGTGCTAAGGCTAGTGCTAAAATTGCTGCTAAGAAAATTAGAAAAACAATATGCCGCTGCTAAAGAAACACTCTTAACGTTTTTAAGTTGACAATCGCCCTGCAAATCCATGTTTTTTATCTCTAGCATATTTAAGATAGATAGGGTAAAGTCTTTAAAAGGATAATTAGCAGAAAAAATATCTTCTGCAAAATAAATTGGGGCATTAAGCTCATTTGCTTTTTTTATAAAAACATCTTTAACACTACCTTTTTCCCCTATAATAATAGGCACACCTGCTTTTATAATTCCTGCCTTTTCTAAGGCTATTTCTTCTAGGGTATTACCTAAATATTCGCAATGATCTTTTCCAATATTTGTAATTATAGATAAACAAGGCTTAACAATATTTGTAGAATCTAATCTACCACCTAAACCACACTCTATTACAGCTATATCTACCTTTTGCTGTGCAAAATAAGCAAATGCCATTGCCGTAGTAATCTCAAAAAAGCTAAGGTTTTCTTTATTAAATATTTCTTTATATTTAGATATAAAATTATAAACAAATTCTTTTTTTACAAGCTCTCCGTTTACTTTAATTCTCTCTCTAAAATCTAGTAAATGTGGAGATGTAAACAAACCAACTTTATATCCCAAACCCATAGCTACAGAAGCTAGCATGTGAGATGTAGAGCCCTTTCCGTTTGTTCCAGCAATATGTATTACTTTATAGTTTTTACTAGGATAATCTAATATAGCATCTATGTTTTTAATGCCCTCTATTCCTGGCTTATATGCCCTGCCACCAACTTTCTGAAAACTTGGAAATCTGTTAAATATATCTTCTAATTGTTCATTATATTCTTGCTCTGTCATAAAAATTACTATTAATGTATTTTAGTTTACTTTTAGCGGCTGCAAATGTAAGTAAAAAACCAAAAAATTATTCATATTTTGCCATTCTCAGAAATATGTAGTAATTTTACACGCTATATTATAAACGGTAATAATTCTAAATTTTTAATAAATATGATTCTTTTTTTCCTCTCAAGTAATGGGAATATAATTGCAGTAAAAGCGCAAAAAAATCTTACTTCAAATAATGTTGAAGCTTTAGAATGGCTTTTTGGGGGAGCTAAACTGCTAAAAAGTGAGCAAATAGAGGGGCAGTTTGTTGGTCCACGTAAAGAAATGATTACTCCATGGAGTACCACAGCTGTTGAGATAACTCAAAATATGAATATTGTTGGGATAGAGAGGATAGAGGAATTTTTTAAATATGAAGCAAAGGCTAAAGATAATTGTGATAAACAAGATTTAGGCTATGATAAAATGCTTCAGCGTTTGTACAATGGATTGGATGGGTCTATTTTTACCATTAACAAGAAGGCCGACCCTGTTGTTTATATTTCTGATTTAAAAGCATATAACAAACAAGAAGGACTTGCTTTAAATGAAGAAGAAATAGAGTATTTACAAAATTTAAGTAAAAAAATAGGTAGAGATTTAACAGATAGCGAGGTTTTTGGTTTTTCTCAGGTAAATAGCGAGCACTGCCGTCATAAAATATTTAATGGTACTTTTGTTATAGATGGCAAAGAGATGGAGAGCTCTCTTTTTAAGATGATAAAAAAGACTAGCGCAGAAAATCCAAACCTAATTATTAGTGCTTACAAAGATAATTGCGCTTTTATTAGCGGACCAAAATTGGAGCTTTTTTATCCAAAGAATGGGGCGGAGCCTAGTTTGTTTGTTACAAAAGAAGAAGATACTGTTATTAGTTTAAAGGCAGAAACTCATAATTTTCCTACTACAGTTGAGCCATTTAATGGTGCAGCAACTGGCAGTGGTGGAGAAATAAGAGATAGAATTGCTGGCGGAAAGGGTAGTTTTCCTATTGCAGGTACAGCTTGTTATATTACTTCTTACCCACGTTTTGATAAAAACGATGCTGGCAAATTGGTAAAAGATAGTTCTTGTAAAGATGCTCTTGCAATTAATAGAGATTGGGAGAATACCAAGGGCAGAGAATGGTTGTACCAGAGCCCTAAAGAAATTTTAACTAAGGCTTCTAATGGTGCAAGTGATTTTGGTAATAAATTTGGTCAGCCGCTTATTTGTGCTTCGTTGCTGACTTT
>CAXYUL010000259.1:0-2930 GCA_964292095.1 uncultured Bacteroidales bacterium
CGCTTTACTTGCAAGCAACAAGTGCAAGGCATGCAAGTCCTACAAAACCTAAAAAATTTGTATGGCGTGCTGGTATAAGGTAGCTGCCAAACACATTTTAGCCCCTTTTTGGGTCTGGCAGCAGTGGTGAGCCACTATTGTGCAAGCCACAATGCCATAGTCTAGTAACTGGCAATAACACTGAGCCTTGCACGCCATACAAACCTAAAAAATTTGTATGGCGTGCTGGTATAAGGTAGCTGCCAAACGCATTTTGATTTATGGAAGTTTTTTTTAGTTTTGCTATCAGATATTAAGCATATTGGTTATGTATTTATTAGAGTGAATAGCTAGCACTCTATATTGTTTAACTTAAAATTTTTATTATCATGAAAACTTTAGATTTTAATCAAATGGAAAAAATTGAAGGTGGCGGAAGCGCATGGGATTATTTTAGTTGTGGAATGTCTATTTTTGGTATGGTCACAGCTCTAACTGCTGTTGCAGCAGCATCAACAGTTACAGGAGGTGCTGCTGCTATTTTTGCTATTGGTTGGCTAGGTGGTGGGGTAAGTACTGGTGTCTCCTGTGGAAAAGCTTTAATGTAGAAAGTATGAGATACATTATTTACTATTCATCACAATTAACTCTTTCTATCTTTAAAACTCTATGCTTTTATCTTTTAATTTTTAGATGTGAAGGATATTATTCTTTAATCGTTAACGTTTTGGGAATAATTCTTTCTTTCTTCCTTTTTATTTTTGATATCTGGCTCTTTCAAAATAAAATTGATATTGTAAATATTAAATCTAAGTCTATTTTCTTTACATTATTATTTTTATCTTTTTTGCTAATTTTCTCTTCTACAATGTTGATTTCATTTAACCCATTTGAAGACCATATAAGTATAATAGGATGCTTTATTGCCACACTTTCCAATTATTCCCTTATTATAGGGTTATTAATTAATTATGTTAAAATAAAACATTAAATTTTAATCAAATAAAAAAAATGAGGGTGCTTGATTTGGCAAATTTATGCGCAATGCCGCTATTGTGGGAATTTGCAGTATTTACAGAGCAGCAATGGTAAAGGCTTAAATAATAAAATGATGTGTAAAAAAAGTAAAATTAAATACGAGATAAGTTAACTTTTAAATAATGACAAAGAAAGAATAACCTCTATGGTGTCTATTACTACTAATAATAGCCACCATATTATTAACATGGTATAATAATACATTCATAATATCCGATTCTTTATACTATTTCACATACAGAGAAAAGCTATCTAATGAAACAATTGAAAAACTAATAGAAAGCAGTACTCAATACAGATGGCTCTCTTATTTGATGCTCCCATTTGTAATAATAATAAGAATACTTTATATATCAACTTGTATATATGCCGGATGCTTTTTCTCCAATAAAGAGTATAAATTCAGCACAATTTGGGGTATAGCTGTTTATGCAGACACAGTCTTTGTACTAGCTACTTTATTTAATATTTTTTATTTAATCTTTTTCCCGCCAGCAACTATCAGCAAGATATCATTAAATCCCACTTCAATTCTATATTATTTAAATTTAGAGAATATACCCCCATATTTATTATACCCTATCGGATTAATCAATTTATTTGAATTTTTATACTGGGGTGTATTAGCATATTATATAAGTAAATTATTTAAATACTCATATATAGATAGTTTAGGATTTATTTACAAAACATACGGAGTAGGATTGCTCCTTGTTATACTTATACTAACCTTAATTATAATTTAACATTGGCAAAAAACTCATTAAAGCAATAATTATTACCTTTTTTATTTTATTGGAAGTTATGGGCAATTACGCACAAAGCGAATCAAATTTTTTCAATAGTATCCAAGGGGTAGATGTTATTAAATCCTATGTAAAAGAGAATCAATTCTCAAATAGTGCACAAAATATTTTTGCAAATTTCCAAAATTTGATATTAAATCTCACATTATTTACTAATAAAATATCTTTTTGGACTCAAAATATTGCAGTAGTTCTCATTGTCCTAGTGATAACTGTTTGCTCTTATGGCGTTTTTAACAACCATATAACATTGGGAGAGCTTGTAGCTATCCTCACCTTCAGCAGCTCGTTATTAGCATCTGTAGGGTCATTAATGGGAGCATATTTTACATACCAAGAAGCAAAGGTTGCATATAATAGATTATATGAATTCATAGAGATTGAGCCGGAGGATATTAAAGGGGAGAGATCTATTCCCTATATATTTAATAAACTTTCTATTGAGAATCGTTATTTTAGATATCCGGGAAGACCTCTTATCTTGAATAATATATCTATAAATGCTGAGCTAGGGGATATCACAATGATAAAAGGGAAAATCGGGTGTAGAAAGAGTACACTATTTAATATATTAATGAGATTTTACTCTCCGGAAAAAGGATAAATTGCGATAAATGATGAGTCAATTTACAATTATTCTTTGAATAGTTGGAGAAATACAATATCTATAATGCCACAAGAAATTAAGATATTTAATGCCACATTAATCGAAAATATCTGTTTGGATGCAATATAATAAAGCAGTGGAAATATGCACAAAATATGGCATAAACAAATTCTGGGAAGCATTACCACTGCATTATTTCACCAGAATCGGTGAAGATGGCGTCAATTTATCAGGTGGGCAAAAACAACTATTAGGCTTAAGCAGAGCACTGCTAAAAAAACCGAAACTATTATTACTTGATGAGCCCACCAATAATATGGATAAAGAGAGTATTGAATTATTTTGGAAAATATTGGAACACGAGAAAAGTCGAATAATTATCATTATTATAACCCATGACGAGAAACTCTCTACATCTAAATCATACTATGAGCTAAGTTAAATTAACTATACTGCTGGTTTACTTAGCTATTCCTCTTCTTTCTTAACAGATGAGTATA
>CAXYUL010000260.1:0-2919 GCA_964292095.1 uncultured Bacteroidales bacterium
CCTCTAAAAGAGATGCTCCCCTAGAGCCCAAAGCTCCATCTTTATATAATTTTAGCGTTTCTACCCTTAAATTTTTATTATAATACGGCTTAGTAAAATGTTCCATATTTTCTTTAGATGCTGAAAGCCACACATCTAAGTTTAAAATAAGCTTTTCCTCATTTACCAATGAGTCTATTATTAGTATATTCTCTAAGCTCTCTTCTGCATCAGAAATAGAACTTAAACCATATTTTATACATTCTTTCTGTGCCAACAAAAATAATTCTCTCTTTTGGGCTGTACTATATTTAATAATTGAATCTGCAAAAGCAACACACATATTTTCCATAAATACGCCTGTAAATTCTCCATTCTTAATAATCGCATGCTCTTTTGCTGCTCCCATATGCTCTAATTGTTTTGCATTTTGTGCATTAGTAAACAAATCAGGCGTAAGTTTAAGGCAATCTATAGCTTTTTGATTAACTACAACTGCATGATAATCTATTCTTGTTAATATTACAGGAATATTTGGGAAAGCTTCGTTTAGTAATTTATTGTTTGGAAATTCTTTTTTCTCCCATAAATTTTGATCCCAGCCTTCGCCTATTAAAAAGCTTTGATTAGGATTTTTCACATATGCCTCTTTTAATCTATCTATAATTTGATCAAAGGAACTTGCCCCTCTTAGGTCTACATTTGTAAGTGCTTGACCTAAAGAAAATAAATGGCAATGAGAATCATTAAAACCAGGATATATAAACTTAGAACTAAAGTCTTTATAATTGGTATCTTGCTTATCTTTATCTACTTTATAATTTGCTAGAATATAGCTATTACTACCTACTGCAACAAATTTTCCATCTTTTACTGCAAAAGCCTCTGCAATAGAAAATGTTGAATCTACTGTGTAAATTTTAGCGTTAAATCCAATAAAATCTGCTTTCTGTTTCATAGAACAAGATGCTAATACTAAAAGTACTAGAAAGATAGTTGTAATTAGTTTTTTCATTTTATATTTTAATAGATAACTTATACCTTCTTAAAAAAGTTATAGTAGCTATACTTTAGAAAAGAACTTACTACTTTATTAAAAGCTCTATAGTTCTTTTCTTAAACGAGCTATAGGAATATTTAATTGTTCTCTATATTTAGCAACCGTTCTACGAGCTACCAAATAACCTTTTTTCTGAAGAACACTAACAAGTTCCTCGTCTGTAAGAGGCTTATCTTTGTTTTCTACATCTATGCTTTCTTGCAAAATCTTCTTAATTTCTCTAGTAGAAACCTCCTCTCCTTTTTCTGTCATTAAGCCCTCGGAGAAAAAATATTTTAATGGATAAATCCCAAAAGGAGTTTGTATATATTTACAGTTTACAACCCTAGATATAGTTGAAATATCTAATCCTGTTTTTTCTGCTATATTCTTTAATACCATTGGCTTAAGCTTGGTTTCATCCCCTTCTACAAAATACTCTTTCTGAAAATCTATTATAGCACGCATAGTATTCTCTAAAGTGTTTTGACGTTGCTTAATAGCCTCTATAAACCATTTTGCCGAATCTAATTTTTGCTTAACAAAACTTGCTGCTTCTTTTCCTGCCCTATCTGTTTTAGATGATTTTAATAATAAATCGGCATATCTCCTATTAACCCTTAACTCTGGAACGTTGAATTTTGGCATACTCATAATAAGTTCACCATCCTTTTCCTCTAAAAGAAAATCTGGAACAACTTGTTGGGCTTGTTCTATATAAGAATCATCTATCTGACCTCCTGGCCTTGGATTAAGTTTTAATATTTCATCTACAGCACTTTTTAACTCTTCTTGAGAGATACCTAGTTTAGTAATAATTCTAGGATAATGCTTTTTTGTAAACTCATTAAAATAATCTTGTAATATGGTTTTAGCTATTTCCTGAGATTTTGTCTTTGCTTTAGAGTCTATTTGTAATAAAAGGCACTCCTGTAAATCTCTTGCTCCAATACCAACTGGATCAAACTCTTGAATAACCTTTAATATTTGTTCTAGCTCATCAGCCGAAGTTTCTATATTTAATCTAAAAGAAATATCATCTGCTATAGACTCTAAATCTCTTCTAAGATATCCATCGTCATCTAAACTCCCTATTAAAAAAACCGCTAAAGATCTGCTTTTTTCATCTAAGTTTCTGTAGCCTAATTGCATTTCTAAGCTTTGATGAAAACTTTCTCTAACAGAAAACGTACTGTACTGAGGTTTTAAATCTTTCCCCTGATTATTAACATACAATTTGTAAGAAGGAGTGGGATCGTCCACAGGATATTCATTTAATGAAACATTCTTTGGTCCCTCATCATTATCATCTTTATCTGGAGTTTCATCCAACACAGGATTCTCTTCTAGTTCTTTTTTAATCCTTTGCTCTAGTTCCAAAGTGGGAAGCTCAAGCAATTTAATTGTTTGAATCTGAAGAGGCGATAGCTTCTGTAATAATTTCTGTTGTAATCCTTGTTTTAACATAGTACAAAGATATAATTTTTATTTAACTTCGCACATGATTTTTAATTAAACCAAAGGTGATTTTTACCCCATAATATATTTATACGCTTGCAAATTAGCTATTTATGAACAATATTAATAATACTCTTACTATAGACTTAGACAAAATTATTGCAAATAGAAACAAATCTCTAGCAAGATACACTCCTAAATTTGCTATTAATTACCTAAAAAAAATAATCCACCAAGATGAGATTAATCAATTGCTTTTAAAGAACAAAGATAGTTATGGGATAGAATTTGCAACAAATTGCTTAAATGATTTAAATGTAAAATGCAATATAAAATATTTGGATAAAGATGGATTAGATCTTAGTAAAAGATATATATTTGTTTCTAATCATCCGCTTGGTGGCTTAGATGGACTTCTGTTAAATAAAGAATTAGGCGGAATT
>CAXYUL010000261.1:0-2909 GCA_964292095.1 uncultured Bacteroidales bacterium
AATTTAAACAAATTATTAATCAGAATTCTGTTGCATTTGCAAGTTGAATTCAGCAAATACCATTGTATAGGATTTCCACTATTGTCTCTTAGCATATAATAAGAAGAGCCACCTGTATTGTATAAGCCTAAGCCACTTAATCCACTATCATAGTCTTTACTCATTTGACTACCCATTAAGCCGGCATCAACTTCTAACCATTTATAAAAATTAAATGTGTTTTTAAAATTAAAGCCAACTCTATTCTCATATTGTGCTTTCTCATATGGAGCAGTTCCTGTATAATTAGCTGAAACACTATATTTATATATATCAGATCCACCGCTAAATGATAAATTATGTTGGTGCTTAACTCTATTTGATCTTAAAAATTCGTCTTTTACCTGACTATTTCTGTTATTGTTTCTAAAAGGCACTAAAGCTGATTGAAATTCATCCTCTGAGATTTTACCTTCTGCCCTATCTATTAATAGTACTTGGACATCATTTTGCCACTCTCTAACTCCCTTTCTACTTAATTTTGGATAACTTTTATATAGAGCAAGTTGATAATCAACCAATTCATTGCTATTCATTCTGTTATCATAGTCTAAATCTCTTAAGCCTTGGAAATTAACTGTTCCATTATAGTTTACTTTGGTTTTACCCACTTGACCACTTCTAGTTGTAATTACAATTACACCATTTGCAGAACGAGCTCCATAAATTGATGCAGCAGTAGCATCCTTTAATACAGTAATATTTACAACATCTGCAGGATTAATTACATCTAGAGGTGTCATCGTTTTTTCTGGGTCTCCTGGTATCCCTTCAAAAGGGACTCCATCAACCACATACAATGGATTTTTATTTCCTCTTAATGTAGAAACACCTCTAACCTCTACTTTTCCTCTATTTGTAGTAAATCCAGCAACCATACCCTCTAGCCTATCTATTACATTTGTTTGCAGTTTATTGGCTAATTTTTCTTTAGTTACAACAGCATAAGACCCTGTTGCCCTTTCTTTAGATAGGGTTTGATAACCAGTAACAACAACATCTTCTAAAGCAATTGCATCTAGCTTAAGTACTATATTTAGTATATTAGATTTGCCATTTACTTCTAAAATCTTATCTTCCATACCAATAGACGAAAAAACTAGCTGATCACCATAAGCAGCTTCTATTTTGTAGCTACCGTCTATGTCTGTTGCAGAAAAGACTCCTGTTGTTTTATTATGCACGCTTGCACCAGCAACTGGTTCTCCAGAATCATCATTAACAACACCTTTTAGTACAATTTTTGCTTTTTGTGGAACCATCTCCAATGGAGTAAGGGCAATGTTTTTCCCTTCTATTTTATAGGTTATTTTTTTGTTTCTTAAAATATCACTCAGTACTAATTTAAGATCTTTATTACTACAATTAATAGAAACCAAATCGTTTATTCCTTTTAATGCGTCGGAATAAACAAATTTATACCCTGTTGATTGTGTTATTGCTCCAAGTACCTCCTTTAATGGTTTATTATCCATCTTTAGACTTAGTTTTTGAGCATTAACACTTAAAGAAACGGTAAGAAATAGCAGCACATAGAATATCTTATGCGCTACAATTTGTTGAAAAGTGCTTTTATTCATAAAAAATTATTAATAGGTTATACAAGCTCTTAACAAATAGCTATTGTATTAACCCTAAAAAAAAAGACGTTTTTTTATCTTCTAAATAAAGTTATATCTTTACCTTGTATATTAAAATCTATATAAGAAGTAAACCTAAGCAAATCTAGAACTTGCATAACAGATTCACTAGAGAATGTTGCAGTAAATTTGTAATTTAATATTTCCTTATCAAGCACTTTAATATCAACACCATACCATCTTTCCATAATTTTTACAACTTCGCTTATAGGGGTTTGATCAAATATCATTTCGCCTCTTTTCCAAGCTAAGTTTTGTAAGGTGTCTGCCTGTTTTTCTGAATAAACTCTTTTTGTACTAAAAGAAAGTGAATTACCAGGAAGTAATAATTTTGTTCCTAGTTTTTTAAATTCTTTAGCTATATTAGATATCTCTATACTTCCTTCTATTAAAATTGCTTTCTCTGCCACCTCGTTAGAATAAGATTTAATAAGAAACTTTGTTCCCAACACCTCTACCTTCATTCCCTTTTTTGTAACTACTTCCATTGGCCACTGCTTATTAGAACTAACCTCAAAATACCCCTCTCCTTCAAATATAACTCTCCTTTTATCTGAGGAGAATTTTTGAGGAAACGTAATCTTAGACCCACTATTGAGCCAAACACGGGAACTGTCGGGAAGCATAATATTTCCTTTTATTCCTCTTTCTGTATAATAAGTATAATTTACTGCAGCAATAGGCTCCACTAAACTAATGTTCTCTTTAGGTAAGTTTGAATCAGCATCTTTTGACCAGTTAAATAGATAAATATTTAGAGATATAGAGATAAAAAGTATTAATCCGGCTGCGTATGAGAAATATTGCCTAAGTTTATATGCTTGCCCTTCCTTTTTTACCTGCTTGTAGGAGTTGCTAAGATTGTGTTGAGAGAATAACTTTTCTTTTAGTTTTCTTAAAATTTTATCTTTTTCTTTTTGTTCAATAAGATTAATGTCATTTTCTTGTAAAAAAAGATTTGATACAGAAATAGCATTTTTAAGATTAATGTAATAAGCCTCATTGAGTGGAGATTTATCTATCCATTCATATACTAATTTAGCCTCCTCTGGCGTAGTTTCTCCATTAATATGTTTTATTATTAAAACTTTATTCATAATCTGCTGATATTCCTTATTCTCTTCTTAGAGCTTAACAAAGTAAAGAGGCTTTGCCCTAAACATTTTTACAAATGTAGATACTTTTTTTTAATGATAATAATTAAAAACCATATTTTGTTGGCTATCTAGC
>CAXYUL010000262.1:0-2909 GCA_964292095.1 uncultured Bacteroidales bacterium
AAAGAAACTTACTAATGTAAGGGCATCTGGTACAGATGATAAAGCGGTTCTTCCACCACCTTTACAGTTTAGTTTAGAGGAGATGTTAGAGTATATTCAGGAGGATGAGCTAGTTGAGGTTACTCCTAAATCTATGAGGATAAGGAAAATCATACTAGATGAAACTCAGAGAAAGAGAAGCAAGCAATAAAATTTCTTGGTAAACGTAAAAAAAATTAATACCTTTGCACGCTCTGCGAATAGGAGACAGTATGTTTATACTATTTTGTAGCGTAAAATATTAAAATTGAGGATTATAATAATATAGAGTAGTGGGAGAGAAAATTATTAACACAGACTTTATAATTCAAATAAAAGGATTGTCAATTGGAAAGCATAGTTATGCTTTTCCTATTGATGGTGCTTTTTTTAGGGGCTTTAATAATTCTCAGATTTTAGATGCAAAGCTTAATGCAGAACTTGTATTAGAAAAGGGCTCGGGATGGATGAGGTTAGAGGCTAGTGTTATTGGAAGTGTTGTTGTTGAGTGCGATAGGTGTTTAGAAAACTTAGAACTGCCGGTAGATATCAATGCTGTGTTGCAGATTAAATTTGCTAAAACAGATGAGGACCCTCAGTCAGATGAGTTTTTGGTAGTGGATCCAACTAGTGGCGAGCTAGATCTTAGTCAGTTTTTATATGACTACATTTGTATTAATTTGCCTCTTCAAAAGGTTCATAAAGATGGCGAGTGTAATGAGAAAATGATAGAGAAGTTGCATTTATTAAATAGCTATGATAGTGATGCACCAAAGGTTATAGACTCACCTTTTGGAAATTTAAAACAGTTGATTGGTGCAAAAAAGAAGTAGCACTTATTTGTAGTGGTAATATAAAATAGAAATATAAATAGAAATATAACAATTAAAAAATATTAGAAATGGCACATCCGAAGCACAAAATTTCAAAACAACGCAGAAATAAACGTAGAACTCATGATAAAGCTGTAGTTCCAACACTTTCAACATGTTCAAACTGTGGTGCGGCAGTAATGTATCACCATGTATGTCCAGAGTGTGGTTATTACCGTGGACGCTTAATCATAGAAAAGACAAAAGCGTAGTAAATGATAAGGATTGGTGTTGATGCAATGGGAGGTGATTTTGCCCCAGAGAATGTTATTTTGGGTGCTATAGAAGCTTTCTCGCGTGTTGATACTGAGACTAAAATCTATTTAATAGGAAATCAAGAGAAAATTACCGAAGTTTGTAACCACTATGGTTTCGACTCCGGTAATTTTGTATTAATTAATGCTACACAGGTTATTGATATGGGTGAACACCCTGTTAAAGCCTATAGAAAAAAACAAAATTCTAGCATTAATGTGGGCTTTAATCTTTTATCTATTGGGGAGTTAGATTCTTTTGCAAGTGCAGGTAATACAGGAGCAATGTTAGCTGGTACTGTTCACGCACTTAATCTTTTACCAGGGGTAATAAGACCATGTATTTCGGCTCAAATTCCTTTAGCAAATGGTAGAAATATGCTTATTTTAGATGTTGGGTTTAACTCTGATAGCAAGGCAGATGTTTTATATCAATTTGCACTTTTAGGCTCTATTTATGCTAGAGCTATGATGGGTATAGAATCGCCTAAAGTAGCACTTCTTAATATAGGACAAGAGGCTGAGAAGGGAAATCTACTTAGTAGAGAAGCATACAAGATTATGAGTGAGTCTTTAGATTTTAATTTTGTTGGTAATATGGAGGCAAATCAACTATTTAATGGAGGGGTTGCAGATGTGCTTGTAACAGATGGATTCGTGGGTAATATCTGTCTAAAACAAGCAGAGGGAATGTATGAACTAGTAGTTAAATTAGGAGTAACTCATCCTTTTTTAAACAGATTTAATTACGAAAATTATGGAGGAACGCCTGTACTTGGGGTTTCTGCGTCAGTAGTAATTGGACATGGGGCATCTAGCCCTCTAGCAATAAAAAATATGATATTAGAGGCTGAAAAAGCCGTAAAAAATAATCTTATAGAAAAGTTAAGTGACGCTGTTACTAAAAATTAACCGATACCATTTGGTGTCTTAAAGAACCTAAAATGAGCAATTTAAGAGCAGTAATTACAGGAATTGAGGCTTTCTTGCCTTCTTATATTTTAAACAACGAAGAACTATCTACCTTAGTAGATACTTCTGATGAGTGGATAATGAGTAGGGTTGGAATTAAAGAACGTAGGATCCTTAGAGAAAACGGACTCGGTACTTCTTTTATGGGAGAACAGGCTGTTAAGAAACTTCTACGTAGAACAGAAACCAATCCACAAGACGTTGATTTGTTAATATGTGCAACTGTTAGTCCCGATATGTTATTCCCAGCAACAGCTAATATTATAAGCGACAAATGCGAAATCTTAAACGCTTGGGGCTTTGATTTAAATGCTGGATGTTGTGGATTCTTATTTAGCTTTGAAACAGTAAGAAGGTTTATAGAAACTGGAGTTTATAAAAAGGCAATTTTGGTTTGTGGAGAAAGAATGAGTGGTATGACCGACTATACCGACAGAGCTACTTGCCCATTATTTGGCGATGCTGCTGTAGCAATGCTAATTGAGCCTACAGAAGATTTAGAGCTAGGTTTTCAAGATTCTATAATGCACGTAGATGGAGTAGGTAGACATTATTTATATCAAACTGCTGGTGGTTCTTTATACCCTCCAACAATTGAGACAGTTACCAAACGTCAGCATTATATTCATCAAGAAGGACAGCAAGTATTTAAATATGCTGTTTCTAGAATGGCAGATGTTTCGGTAGAAATGATGCAGAGACACAATCTAACAGCAGATGATATAACATACTTAATCCCTCATCAAGCAAACTTAAGAATAATTGATGCAACAGGTAGGAGAATGGGCTTATC
>CAXYUL010000263.1:0-2906 GCA_964292095.1 uncultured Bacteroidales bacterium
AAAATCATTAAACAAGGTAGAGTTAAAAGGTAATGTTGGACATGATCCTAGAGTTACAATTACAGAAAACGGTGGTAAGGTAATAAGATTTTCTTTAGCAACTACAGAAATTGTAAAATACAGAAATGGCGAACTTAAAGAGGAAACGAGTTGGCATAATGTTTCTGCATGGTCTATAAAAGGGATGCCAGATTTGGATAAAATAAAAAAAGGGATGTTTGTAGAGATTATAGGTAAAATAAGATATTCAAAATATAAAGGTGTAGATAATGTAGAAAGAAATATAGTTGAGATAGTTGCGCAAAAAATAATAATTCCATTGTCAGAAACTATAAGTAAGCAATAATTAGTGGGCTTTAAAACACTTGTTCTAGTGTAGTAAAAGCCTGGGATGCACAATTATTAAAGCTAGTTTGGCGATAATGTATCTGCTAGCCTTGATAGGCATCGCAGGCTTTATTATTAAACATTGTAATACTTAATTATTCGTAAAATGAACACTTATTTTTTTGCCAATATTTATGCCTATCTTTTTGCTTATGCTTAATTAGCTTAATATATACAAAAGTTATTGCATATATATAAAATAACTTATATTTGCATTTTAATTAGAATATATTTTAATAAGATTGCAGTAATAGTAACTAAGATGGAAAGCGATAAACTCAATATTAAGAAGAGAGAACTTAATTTATATAATACATTAAGTAAAAAGAAAGAAGAGTTTACCCCTATTGTGCCAGGAATGCTAGGGTTATATGTTTGTGGACTAACAGTATATGGAGATGCACATTTAGGGCATGCAAGACCGGCAATCACCTTTGATGTGTTAGTTAGATTATTTAGGTATTTAGGATATAAGGTAAGATATGTTAGAAACATTACAGATGTTGGACATTTAGAGAACGATGCTGATGCGGGTGAAGATAAGATAGCAAAAAAAGCTCGTTTAGAGGAATTAGAACCTATGGAAATAGTGCAGACTTATACAATAAAGTTTCACAAGGCAATGGATAAACTTAATACTATTCCTCCAAGTATAGAACCACGTGCATCGGCACATATAATTGAGCAAATTGCTTTAGTTAAGGATATATTAGATAAGGGATTGGCTTATGTAAGTAATGGCTCTGTATATTTTGATGTTAGAGAATATAATAAATCATATAACTATGGTGTTTTGTCTGGAAGAAACTTAGATGACATGATCTCAAATACCAGAGAATTAGATGGACAAGATGATAAACATAGTGCGGCAGATTTTGCACTATGGAAAAAGGCCTCTCCAGAACATATTATGCGTTGGAACTCTCCTTGGAGTGATGGCTTTCCTGGTTGGCATTTGGAGTGTTCTGCAATGAGTGCCAAATATTTAGGAGAGGAATTTGATATACATGGTGGAGGAATGGACTTAATGTTTCCGCATCACGAATGTGAGTTAGCACAGAATAGTGCATCTAGAGGTAAGGCTGGTGTTAATTATTGGATGCATAATAATATGATTACAATAAATGGCCAGAAGATGGGTAAATCTTTGGGTAATTTTATTACTTTAGATGAATTATTTTCTGGTAAGCATAAACTTTTAGAACAAGCTTATTCTCCAATGACTGTAAGATTTTTTATCTTGCAGGCTCATTATAGAAGTACTTTAGATTTTAGTAATGAGGCTTTACAAGCTGCAGAGAAGGGTTTAAAGAGAATTCTACAAGCAGCAAAAGATGTTATTAATATTAAAGTAGTTGATAAAGATAAAGTTAGCGCTGATATTACTAAAGAAATAGAGCAGTTGCAAGATAAAACATATATAGCACTTTGCGATGATCTTAATACCCCTATAGCTCTTTCGCATTTATTTGATGCTGTAAGAATTGTAAATCAAGTTAAAGATTCTAGTTTGCAAATTGGAGAAAAAGAAAAATCTATTTTAGAATCGTTACTGTTAGACATTACGGCAAATGTATTGGGTATAAAAGATGAAATGTTAGATCAGTCTGGTTCTAATTTAAAGGTTATTGATGGTTTAGTAAATATTGTTTTAGACCAAAGAAAAGAAGCTAAGGCAAATAAGGACTGGGCTAAATCAGATAAGATTAGAGATGATTTAAATACCATTGGTGTTAAAATAAAAGATACTAAAGATGGAGTTGAATGGAATTTAGAATAAGATTAAATGTGTAAAAATTAATAAATTAGATTTAAAATATTATAAAGGAAGAGAGTCAAAACTCATGAATATAAATAAACAAAGAAATAAAATTTTAGATAAATTGTTAGGTGCAGTAATATTTGCTGCGCTTAGCCTTAGCTTTATGCTTTCTTTGTTTATATTATCCTATAACGGTTTTATAGAAAATAGTGAGCGTATATGCCTATCTTCGGCTAGTAACGAAGGCCTTAATTGTGGTAAATCAGATGCCGCAGCTCTAGATAATCAGTCGTTTATAGAACCTTTAGATAATTATATTTTTTATGGTGCGGAGCCAGCAAATGCTTCTTCTAGTATAAATAATAATTTTATTCCCGACAGAGGACAAAGAAATTACAAAGAAGATGATTTTTATGCTCAAGCGCCTATGCCTTTGGGTGGAAGAGGACGATATTATAAAGAGTATTCTCATCCTTTAGTATCCAAAAGGGTATCATGTATTATAGAGATACCTAACATATTTTATATATTTACGCTTAGGAGGATTATTGTTTAGTTTAAAAGTGATTTTACCTAAAAATTTTCACTTTAACAAGGCATACTAGTAATAGCTTTTGCTTGTTTACTAGTGCCTAGTATTAACTAAAAACAATAATTTTATTATGAGCGAATTTTTAAATATAGAAGATGCAGTTCTATCAAACAAACAAGTATTAAAAAAGAAAGAAAGTCCAATTATTTATGCATTAATTCTTGC
>CAXYUL010000264.1:0-2887 GCA_964292095.1 uncultured Bacteroidales bacterium
TAACAAAGGCCTGCACAATAAAGAGTAAACCTAAAATTAAGAATTTAGTAGAATTGCTTAAGCTTCCCGACACATTCTCTTGATATACAAACTGGGGGAACAGTGCCAAAAAGAACAAAATTATCTTTGGATTAAGCAAATTCATTATTATACCCCTTTTGTACATTGGATGCAAAGAGAAACTAGGCTTGGATTTAAACTCTGTAGAACTTGCCACAGCAATAGAATTATCTAATTGCAAAGCACCCTTATTTCTAGAGATAAACGACATAAGCCCTAAATAAACAAGATACATAGCTCCTGCATATTTAATAATAGAAAAGACTAAAACCGAGCCTGTAATTATTGCAGCTAGCCCAAAGGCAACAATGCAAGTATGAACAATAAGCCCTGTACAAAGCCCAGCAGCAAAAATAATCCCCTGTTTATAACCTCTAATTATACTCTGCGTAGTAATAAATAATATATCTGGACCAGGCAATAGCGTTAGCAATATAGCTGCCAATAAAAAAGCTCCAATGTTCATAAAATAAAAATCTCTCACATTTAAGGCTACAAAGTAAAACAAAAAAAACAAAAATATGACTGAGTTTAAGAAGATATTATTTTTCATTATCTTTGTAAAAATAGGAATAAAAGAAGAAATGATATTATTAAAGTGAGCTAAGATATTAAATATATAGAGACTAAGGATTTACTTAATGATGTTAAGTTCATCATAGATAAAAGTAGAAGTGCTGCTTATCGTGCTGTTAATATTGCATTGGTCAAGAGGAATTGGTTATTAGGTAAACGAATAGCAGAGGAAGAATTAAAAGGAGAAGAGCGAGCTGAATATGGAAGTGAGATGATGAAAATTCTCTCTAAGGAATTGACTAAAATATATGGTAAAGGCTTTACTAAGACAAACTTATATCAATACCTTGATTTCTATATTTCTTTTAAAAACATTTTCCACGCAGTGAGTGGAAAATCCACACCTAATTTATCATGGACTCATTATCGCATTATTTTACAGGTAGAAAATAATGAGGCTCGTATGTGGTATTTAGACGAATGTGCTAGGGAAGCTTGGAGTACACGTACTTTACAGAAAAATATTTCTTCACAGTATTATAATAGAATGTTATTATCTCATAGTAAGGATTTAGTAAAAAAAGAGATGCTTAAACTAACATCTCCCTTACAAAAGGAGGATAAATTAGAATTTATTAAAAACCCTGTAATAGCTGAATTTTTAGGTTATTCTTTAGACTCTTCTTATACGGAATCAGATTTAGAACAAAGTATTATAACTAATCTTCAGAAATTTCTAATGGAGATGGGTAAAGGTTATGCATTCGTAGCTAGGCAGCAGCATATTCATACTGAAAAACAAGATTACTATGTAGATTTGGTTTTTTATAATTATATTCTTAAATGTTTTGTTTTAATAGACTTAAAGACCACCAAAATATCTCATCAGGATGTCGGGCAAATGGATATGTACATTCGTATGTATGATGAACTTAAAAGAAGTGAAGGAGATAACCCAACGATAGGTATAGTTCTATGTGCTGATACAGATGAAGATATAGCACGCTATTCTATGCTTAATGGGAATGAGCAGTTATTTGCCTCCAAATATAAAATATACCTTCCTAGTGAAGAGGAGCTAAAGGCAGAGATAGAACATCAGAAAAGGATGTATTACTTACAACAAAATGATGCTAAAAAATTAAATGAATAAAAACAATGAATAACTTACTCGCTAGGAAGAATAATTGAACTTAGGCGCTAGTGATGGTAAAAGGATTTCTCACTAATTCTTCAGCAGAAATTTCCTTTAGAGAACATTATGTTTTCCAAAGGAAATTTGTTACTTTAGAAATTATTGCTAGCTTTGCGCCATAAAGTAAATATATAATTAATATTATGTCTAAACACATTATTATAGGCGGTGTTGCTGGCGGAGCAACAGCCGCTGCAAGAATTAGAAGAGCAGACGAGTTTGCACAAATAATTCTGCTAGAAAAAGGCGAATACATTTCATACGCAAATTGCGGATTGCCATATTACATAGGTGGCACAATAGCCGAAAGAGAAAAACTCTTTGTACAAACTCCAAAATCTTTTAGTAATAGGTTTAATATTGATATTAGAACACAAAACGAAGTAATAGAGATTGATAGTAACGCAAAGAGTGTGCTAATTAGTAAAGCTGATGGCAGTACATACACAGAAACATACGATAAACTATTGCTTTCCCCTGGTGCAACAGCAGTTAAACCTCCACTTAAAGGAATAGATTTAGAGGGTATTTTTACATTAAGAAATGTTGAGGATACAGATTCTATAAAAAATTACATTAAAAAAAATAAGATAAGCAATGCTGTTGTTGTGGGAGCTGGATTTATTGGACTAGAAATGGCAGAGAATCTACAGCACGCTGGAGCAAAGGTTTCTATTGTAGAACTGGGTAATCAGGTAATGGCTCCAGTAGATTTTTCTATAGCTAGCCACGTTCATGCCCATTTAATTCATAAGGGTGTTAATTTATATTTAGAACAAAGTGTAGAGAGATTTGAGAAAAGAACTAAGGGATTAGAGGTATTTTTTGCCAATGGGAAAAGCATTGTTACCGATTTAGTAATATTATCAATTGGAGTTAGACCACAAACAGCACTTGCAAAAAAATGTGGATTAAAAATAGGCGAAACGGGTGGAATATGGGTAGATGAATATCTTCAAACATCTATAGAGGATATTTATGCAGTTGGAGATGCTATTGAATTTCCTCACCCTATAACTAAGAAGCCTTGGTTAAATTATTTAGCAAATCCTGCAAATAGACAAGGAAGAATAGTTGCAGATAACATGGTTTTTGGTAATACAACAAAGTACGAAG
>CAXYUL010000265.1:0-2873 GCA_964292095.1 uncultured Bacteroidales bacterium
AGCTTTCGGTTACTCACATTTGGTATACAGGAGTAATTGAACACGCCACCTGTGCAGATTATAGCCAATATGGGATTAAACTAGATGATCCACTTTTAGTTAAGGGCTTAGCTGGCTCACCTTATGCAATTAAAGATTACTACGATGTAAATCCTTATTTAGCAGATGATATAGAGCATAGAATGGATGAATTTAAAGCTTTAATTGAACGTACTCATAATGCTGGTATAAAAGTAATTATAGATTTTGTTCCCAATCATTTAGCTAGGAATTATAATAGCGATTCTAAATACAAAATAGGCAACGATTTTGGCTTTAATGATTGTATAGATAATTTGGTAGAAAACCAGTACAGCAGTGGTTTTAATCCTTCAAACGATTTTTATTATCTTCCATGCAAAGAACTAGATACAATTTCCTTTACGCAAAACATAGACCCAGAACAGAAAAGCTTGCATAATGAGCTAATTAAAGAAGGAAAAATTAGTGAGTACAGAGAATTTCCTGCAAAAGTAACAGGTAATAATGCTTTTACTGCATCTCCAAGTGAATTTGATTGGTGGGATACAGTTAAATTAAACTATGGTATTGATTATAATAATTATGAAAAAAAATACTTTTATCCTATAAAAGAAACTTGGATTAAATTATATAATATATTAAAATTTTGGTTATCAATTGGATGCGATGGCTTTAGGTGTGATATGGTAGAAATGGTTCCTGTAGAGTTTTGGCACTGGGTAATAGAACTACTTAAACAAGAATACCCTGATGCACAATTTATAGCAGAAATTTATAATAAAAATTTATATGACTCTTATATAAACTATGGTGGTTTTGATTACTTATATGATAAAGAGGGGCTATATGATAATTTAAAGGCAATTAGCCAAACATTTAATAATAATAATAGCATAAGACAAGGTCGCTTAGCATATGCAGAGGCTTCTGAAATATCTAAATGTTGGCAATCTTTAGGCAATTTGCAAAACAAGATGCTAAATTTTTTAGAGAATCACGACGAGCAGAGAATAGCATCTGATTTTAACCTAGCAGACCCATTTAAAGCAATTCCAGAGTTATGTGTGTCTTTAATGTTAAACACCAGCCCATTTATGCTATACTTTGGCCAAGAATATGGAGAAAGAGGAATGTTATCTGAGGGTTATAGTAAAATAGACGGAAGAACTTCTATTTTTGATTTTTGTATTGCTCCATCAATACAAAGAGCATTATTAGGGAAACTATTTGATAATGAAAAAAAACTATATGATATTTATTGCAAATTAACAAATACTGCACTTAACAAAAAGGCAATTAGCTGTGGCGAAATGTTTGATTTAGAATATGCAAATTTTAACAATACTTCTTTTGATACAAAATCTCAATTTGCCTTTGCTAGATATTATAAAAGTAATTCAAATTTAGGTGTAAAAGATGCAGAATTAATAATTATATCTGTAGATTTTAATTATGCGCATAATACTACTAACTTATTTATTTCACCAATTTTACCTCAGCATTTCTTTAGTTTTTGTGGAATATGCAATGGCCTAATTTACAAAGCAATAGACCTATTAAATAACAATATCCTTTCTGTTGAGTTAAATTCCGATGCTCCCATACTAATGCCAAAAAATGAATATGGTATTTCTATCTTAGAAATTAAAATTTAAGAAATATTTGAGCCATCTTGGAGAATCGAACTCCAGACCTACGCGTTACGAATGCGTTGCTCTACCGGCTGAGCTAAGATGGCATTTTTACTTTGGCCACAAAAGTAGTATAAATAATTAATATACTCAAAATAGTTTTTATTGTAATTGATACCTTTTTTTCTCATATCTTAACAATTAAATTGTAATGGCTAATTTTTAGAAGAATGCATTTACTAAATTAAGGCCCATCTTGTTAAAGTTATTATATGTATCTAACATATATGGGCCTTTTTATTATTTTTATTAAAGATATTTATCTAAAATGCTAAAATGGCACGAGCTACTATACCATCGGTATCTTTGTTTGTATATTCAGTGGAATTGTTATTTGTGGTGAATCGCACAAAATGTGCTCTTTCACGATTATTTTCTTTAGACAATAATAAACTTTAGCAAAATTTTACCATTTCTTGGTAACTTCGCTGAAGTTTGTGTTTTATTTTGGCATAATTTTCACTTTGTTCATATGTCCTGTGAAAAATGTTGGGGACTTAGCGTTTTTTTCTGCTTCAACATATTTCTAATATGCAATTGGTGTTACATATAGAGCAAATGCAGGATTAACATCTTCAAATAATATGTTCCAATAGTTTCCTATTCCTAGGATATTATTAGATAGAGAATAAATGCTCTTTAATGATGTGCAATTTTTAAAGTTATCATTGTCTTGGCTAAATGGGATATGATTGAAACCTTCGGGGAAAGTTAAACTTGGCAACGAGCTGCAATTACCAAATGCACCAACACCCATTGTTTTTAAGTTATCAGACATTATCATTTCTACTAAAGAACCACAGTTGTAGAACATATAATTACCAATATAGCTTACGCCTTTTACACTCATCAAGGAATAAGCAGCTCCAAAAGAGCTATCAGCCTCTTCTAATTGAGATCCATCAGCAAAAACTATTTTTTGAAGAGCAGAGTTTTCAAAAGCTCCACGTTTTATAATTCGCACCGATGAGGGAATGAATAGCTCTCTTATACCACTCCTAGCAAAAGCTCCCTGCCCAATTTTAATCAAAGAATCGGGCAAAGTAATACTTGTTAGGTCATAACACTCTCTAAAGCAATTTAAATCAATTTCTTTTAGTCCATTTGGCAGTTTAATGCTCTTTAAAGAATTTAAGCCAACACCGTACAACGACAATATTG
>CAXYUL010000266.1:0-2872 GCA_964292095.1 uncultured Bacteroidales bacterium
ATAACCTATAATAATTAGCTAATGTTTATTTTTTCTTATTGGTGGATATTCTCTTCCGCCACCCTCAAATCCTGCATTTTTATAAAACTCTACAAATGTAAGACGCATTGGGTGTACAAAGGCACCAAGACACGATAAAAATAGTACTGCTGTATGCCCTACAAGCAACATAATAAGCATAAAGAACCAGCCTATATATGGTATTCCCTGCATTTGTATTGCAACAGAGTTTACAACTAATCCAAGAATACCACCAGCTGTTCCCAAACCAAACAAACGGATATAAGATAGCATATCTCCAAATACACCAGTTGCATCATATAATGAGAAAATTCCTTTTCCTGTTCTAGCAAGTATATTTTTACTATCAGAAGAGAAAAATACAATTAGTGCTAAGCCAAATAGCCCAACATAAGTAGACCATTGTGGTAATGTAGCTCCAATCTCGTTATAATAATACCAAAAAGCAGCCCATGTAATGGCAATAGACCATCCTATATTGCTTAAACCTGCTGTAAATCCTATAGTTTTCATTCTAAAGGCAGCATTTAAAAGTCTAGCAAAAACAATCTGAACTAAACCAAAGATTATTGCAAACCAAAACATTTTCATATCAGAAAAGAATAGTTGTGTAATATTATCTGGCATAGGTATAATATCATAAATTTTTGCACCAAAGAATGTTCCGTTAAGAGCCGGCATAATAACAGCACCAAGCCCTAGCCAAGCTACTAACTTACCATAATTACTAAATTTAGGCATTTTAAAATTAACAAATAAACCTCCTAAAATTAATATAAGTCCGTAACCCATATCTCCCAAACATAAACCAAAGAATAGCATATAAAAAGGAGCAAAGTATACTGTTAAATCTAGTTCGCCATAAGTAGGTAACATATACAGCTCACCTATTGGCTCATATAACTTACCAAAGAAGTTGTTTTTAAGCTTAATAGGAGGATTATCTTCTCTACGGGCATCTGCCTTAAGATAATATACATTACTCTCCTGTAAAAATTTATCAACAGTACTATCTATTTCGGTAGGAGCAAAGCCCTCAAAAATTACTATAGTTTGTTCTGCTTCTTTTTTAGATGCGCTTTTAGCTAAATATAAATCTAAATTGCCAAACAATATGTTTTTATAATCATTTAGCTTATTTATATAATTAGAATAGGAGAGAAGCTCTCTATTATTTTCATCTATTTTTACCTTAAGCTCGTCTATGTCTTTTTCTATTACGCTAGCACTTCTTTCTGGAAACTTTGCTGGAGCATATTTAAAACTCTCATAATTAGACAATATAGTAAAATATACCTTTCCATCTTGTCTATTAAGAATATATAATGGATATTCGTTTTCCCAATTATTATCAAATATCTTTTCGCTTACGAAATAAAATTGCGGAGTAATATTAATATCTCCAAGCTTTTTAAGGCTCTCATTAGAAAACTCACCCCAAGGCTGCGATTCTAGTAGCTCAGTTTTAAGATTTAAAGCAGAAGTTTTTAATTCTTCTTTAAGTGCTAACTTCTTATTAATTAGCAACATAAAATCTAAACCACTAATACTTTCTATAGCTTTATTACTAGGTATTTCACCACCTTTTTTAAGCTCATCTTCTTTTATTGTGCTTAAAGTTTTAATAGTATGATTACAAAGGGCAATTTGCTCAAACTGCTCTTTAGATTCATTATCTATACTTCTTTTTTGCCTTGTAAGGTCTACAACGCCAAGCTCTTGTAAATTACTTAAAAAGCCTTCTACGTCTTTGTGAAACAAGACAAAAGAGTATTTTGTCATCTTTTTAATCATTTTCTAGCTCCTTTCTTAGTAGGTTTTCTTCATCTTCTTCTGCGGTATGCCTAGTCTTAACTATCTTTTGAGATGCTTTAGATAAGTTTTCCTCATCCTCCATATATCTCTTAATCTTTCTAATAGCCTCTAGGTATCCAGGAATTTGTACTTTTTCGTATAAGTTAACCTTTTGAGTAGTTTTCTTACGTGAAAAATCTAACAGTCGCATTTTTTCTAAGTAAATCTCAGATTCAATGCCTATTTGAGCTAAGTTTTTTAGTATTTCCACACCATCGCTCATCCAAAGCGGTCTTCTAAAAACATCAAATTCCTTTACATCATATTCTACCCCCACCAAGCTAGGCACCTTAACACCAGCTATCTTTTCTGTTTTTAGTTCAACATTGCGTACACTAATTAATCCAGGCTCAAATTCGTTCCACAGTGCAGCTAAATAAGCATAGGATTTTAGCGAAGCATCTAATTGCTTAACTAAATCATCGCTTTTTGTTTTAGCCTTTTTAACCTCTATACGCAAAGCACTTTCCTTGTTTTTAAGCGTAGGAAGGGCATTTGTCCTAACTTTTAATTGTTTGTTAAGATCGTTTAGAGATGTTTTGTTAAACTGAAATTTAATTGCCATTTTTTAGCTCTTTACTTAGAATTTTTCCAATATTTATCAACTAGATTTTGTTTAATACCTAACTCTTGGGGAGTAAAATACTTAGCAAATAGCTCCCAAGCTGTATCTAACATTTCATCTATTTTAATATTAACATCAATTGCAAGCAATTTATTTGAGTAATCCTTTGCATAATCTAAGCATCTCAAATCATAGTCACTTAAATCAAAACCGTTCTCTAACTTAGTTTTGGCATTAGCTGCATCTGCATAAAGTCTAACTCCGGTATTCATAACTTGTCCATGGTCTTCTCTAGTTTTCTTCCCGATAACTAATTGTTTTAGTCTAGAAAGAGACCTAAATGGATCTATAATAACCTTTCCAGTATCCGAATCATTCCTTAAGAAAAGCTGTCCCTCTGTGATATAACCAGTATTGTCGGGAATAGCATGA
>CAXYUL010000267.1:0-2872 GCA_964292095.1 uncultured Bacteroidales bacterium
TATAATCCTTATTTTTTTTGTCGGGAAGAATATGTTTAGTAAACTTAATTAGCCTCTTTTTGATATTTAGTTGCCCCTAGTTATCGTCGTACACTGTCCAAGTGAATGAGTGCAAGCCCATTGCTGGGTTAGTTGCGTCCAGCGATTTTAAACGCTTCTTTAGGTCTATTATATTATCGTCTTTTGCAAAAATTATCATTGATGAATTAAGTGTTGGCCAGGCATGGTCGCCAAGGTGGGGATCTCCATATAGAGTTCCCCTACCACGTACAACCTCCCAATTTGTAAAGCCACGAACAGCGCTCTGATTCATAAGTTCTAAAATTTCTTCGTGGAACGCCTGATTATATGCTATAAAAATTGCTTTCTTTTTATTAATTTTATTTGTTTAATCTTGCAAGTTTAAGTGATTTTCTACGTCTACCCATAATTCCATTCCCAGCAAATATACAATACATTACAGGTACAATTACAAGTGTTATTAAAGTAGAAACAGATAATCCCCATGCTACTGTCATACCCATTGCCCTCCAAAGTTCAGAACCTTCACCTGTTCCAACTGCCATAGGAATCATACCAAGGACAGTGGTTAAGGTAGTCATAAGAACTGGTCTAAGACGAGAACGACCAGCGGTTGTTACAGCATGAACAACACCTAAACCTCTCTCTCTACATAAAATAATATAGTCTATTAGCACAATACCATTCTTAACAACAATTCCCAAGAGCATCATTAATCCAATCATAGCCATAATACTCATTGGTGTTCCAGTTACAAACAAGCCCATGAGAACTCCTACTAAAGCAAATGGAATTGAGAACATAATTACAAATGGGTAGGTTAGAGACTCAAATTGCGATGCCATTACAATAAATACTAGTATTATGATAAGCACCATTAATGTTATAAGATCGCCAAAAGTATCTTGCTGATCCTCAAAAGTACCTGAGAGCTGCCACGATAAATTATTGTTCCATTCCATAGTTGCTAATTGTGCTCTTGCTCCAGCTACTATATCACTCATTGCAACGCCCTTAGGAACAACTACAGATACGGTTACAACCCTCTCTCTGTTTTTACGCTCTATAGTTGGCGGCGTTAGCGTTTCTTTAACCACACCTAAATCTCGTATTCTAATACCCTCTCCTTTTGTATTATATACAAGTATATTTTCTATATCTTCTACAGACTGTCTAAATTCTGGTGCATATCTTACTCTAATCTCATACTCATCTCCGTCTTCTCTATAGTAAGATGCCAAAGCTCCGTCAATTCTATTTCTTAGGAAAGAAGAAGCAGTACTAACATTAAGTCCATTAATAGCAAGTTTCTCTCTGTCAAAATCTACCTCAAACTCTGGAATATACTCCTCTCTACTTATATGTACTTGGTTAACCTTAGGAATACTTAACATTTTATCTTTAACCTGAGCTGCGGCCAAGTCTGTTTGGGCAAAATCAAATCCATAAATATCTACGTCTACGGTGCTTTCACCGCCCATTCCGCCTCCGCCGCCACCAGCTAATACCTGGTAAGTTTTAATAATTGGATATTCAGCTAAATCGGCACGCATAATATTACAAATATCCTGCAAGCCCCTTTCTCTATCTCCAACACTTAATAAACTAATGTTAAACTTTATAATATGAGTACCATTATTTTGAATAGAGGCCCAAACATTATCTGTATTGGCAGAACCCTCTGTAAAGTTACATGCTCTAATCTCTGGATACTTCTTCATAAACTTCTCATTTAAGTCTAGAGCAAATTTTCTTGTTATTTCCTGTCTTGTACCAATAGGTAATTCTATTGTAATTCCTATTCTGGCATTATCTTGAGTAGGAAAAAATTCGGTCTTTAGAAATGGAAGAAGACTTCCTAATACACCAAAGAAAACTAATAAAGAAAATATCACAACTAACCTTCTATGATGAACGCACCATTCCAAAATAGCAGCATAAGCATTATCCAAGGCATCTAATCCCTTATTAATTGGGATAAAGAAGAAATTATAAAGTTTCCCATGATTTGGATTTAAACGGAGCATTTGAGAACACAACATTGGAATTAAAGTAAGCGCAGCAATAGTTGATACTATCATAATAATACTTACTATCCATCCTAATTGCCTAAACATAATACCAGCCATTCCTTGAATCATTGTAAGAGGTAAGAATACTGCCAACATAGTTAATGTAGATGCTATTACTGATATTGCCACCTCATTAGTAGCATAAACTGCCGCCTGCTTAGGTCTACTTCCTCTCTCTATATGAGTAGTTACGTTCTCTAACACCACAATAGCATCATCCACAACCATACCTATGGCAATAGATAGCGAACTTAAAGATATAATATTAAGAGTATTGCCAGTAGCTAACAAATAAATTAACGAAGCTAATAGAGATATTGGAATTGTTAATATAATAATAAATGTTGCTCTCCAACGTCCTAAGAAAAAGAACACAACCAACATTACAAGAATAAAAGTTATAATAATTGTCTCTTTTAAACTATCAATGGTATTTAAAATATTATCAGAAGTATCTACTATCACACCCAATTTAACATCAGAAGGTAATGATGCTTGAATCTCTGGTAGTTTTTCTTTAACTTTTTTAGATATGTTTACAGAGTTAGCTCCAGATTGCTTTTGTATAACAATCATTCCACCCTTATTACCCTCATTATAAGTCTCTTGATAACGCTCCTGCAAGCTATCATCAACACGAGCCACATCTCTTAAGTAAATAATTTTTCCATTAAAGTTCCCGACAACTAAATTATTCATTTCAGCAGCATCTGCAAATTCCTTCTGAACTCTCATAGAATAGGTATTAGAAACAACGTCTATACTTCCTGCAGGGATAT
>CAXYUL010000268.1:0-2866 GCA_964292095.1 uncultured Bacteroidales bacterium
TATATTAATCGTATCTTTTTCTATTAAATTTGTCGGGATTTTAATTGAAAAAATTCCTTCTGAGTTTGATACGTTAGAAATTGAGTTTGAACTTAGCGAAATTGATGCAAAAGGCAGGGCTTTTCCGCTTGAAGCGTCTTGAACTTTACCTACTATTAATTTATAATTATTAGCAAATAGAGCAAATGGTAATACTGTTATTACTAGTGTAATATAAAAAACAACATTCTTTCTCATAGCTATTTTTTTAATTGTATTTATAGGCGAAGTTATAAAAAATAGTTTAATATTTATATTATTTTTATTAAATAATTAAAGATTTTTTTAGGCTTATTTTTGCTTAGATTAATAAATGTAAATACCTAATTATATGCTTGTTAAAAATAAGCTATATTTAGATAAAAAAAAATGCCTAAATTTGTAAATTAATAATAATTATAATATGAGACGTAAAGAGAAAATTGTTTTACAAAATATTAAGATAGAAGGAGTTGCTGCAGAGGGTAATTCTATTGCTCATGTTGATGGAAAGGTTCTTTTTGTGCCTGGATGTATTCCTGGAGATATTGTGGATGTGAGAGTTTGCAAAAAGAAGTCGGGTTATATGGAGGGTGTTGTGGTTAATATGGTAAGCCCCTCTCCTATTAGAATTGAACCTTTTTGTAGTCATTATGGTATTTGTGGTGGTTGTAAGTGGCAAGCTCTACCCTATAAGTATCAAGTAGAATATAAACAACAGCAAGTTGAAGATCAGTTAAAAAGAATAGGAAAGCTAGAATTACCTAAAATTGAGCCTATTGTAGAGTCTGAACATATTATAGATTATAGAAATAAGTTAGAGTTTACCTTTTCTAATAAGAGATGGATTTTGAATGGTGAGAGTGCAGACGAGTTATGTGATATTCAAAAACTTGGACTGGGGTTTCATGTTAGTGGCTTTTTTGATAAAGTGCTTGATATTAAAGAGTGTAGACTTCAGGCTGAGCCTTCAAATGCAATTAGATTGTTCATTAGAGAATACGCTATTGAGAATAATTTGAGCTTTTTTGATTTGAGAGAGCAGATTGGATTTTTAAGAAATATGATTATTAGAACCAGCTCTAGTGGCGAAATTATGCTGATAGTTGTATTTGCTCATGAGAGTGAATTTGAACGTAAAGCATTACTTAATGCTATTAAGGATAAATTTAAGGAAATTAGCTCTTTATATTATGTTATTAATGAAAAGAAAAATGATTCTATTTCTGATTTAGACTGTATTTTATTTTATGGTAATGATGCAATTTATGAGAAGATGGAGAACCTTAAGTTTAAAATAGGTCCAAAATCTTTTTATCAAACTAATTCTGTTGGAGCATATAAATTATATTCTGTGGTGAGAGAATTTGCTGATATTAAAGGAGATGAGATAATTTATGATCTTTATACTGGCACTGGTACTATTGGATTATTTTTGAGTGAGAAAGCAAAGAAGGTTGTTGGAATTGAGTATGTAAAAGAGGCTATAGATGATGCTAAGGTAAATGCTGTAAATAATTCTGTATCAAATGCCTATTTTTATGCAGGAGATATGAAAGATATGCTAACTGGAGAGTTTATTTTACAAAATGGCAAACCAGATATAGTAGTTTTAGACCCACCTAGAGCTGGTATTCACCCAGATGTAGCTAAAGTTTTACTAGAAGCTGAGGCTCCTAAATTGGTGTATGTGAGCTGTAATCCAGCTAGTCAAGCTAGAGATTTAGCTATATTATCAGAAAAATATAGAGTTACTAGAATTAGACCAGTTGATATGTTTCCTCATACCCATCATGTAGAGAATGTTGTTGCATTAGTTTTAAAATAGTGTTTATGAGTAATTATGATAGTTCTAACATAGTAGCACTTGCAAGCGCAAACGGTAGCGGTGCTATTTCTATAATTCGTTTAAGCGGAGATAGCGTTATTAGTATTGTTGATAGCTTTTTTGTGCCTTTTGGTGCAAAAAGGGATAGTATTGCTAATGATATGAAATTAGTGAATACCGCTAGCAAAAAAATGGTTTTTGGGTCGTTTTACAATGGTGTGTCTTTACTTGATGAATGTATGGTTGCAGTATTTAGAGCACCTGCTTCTTATACTGGTGAGGATGGTGTAGAGATATATTGTCACGGATCGTCTTATATTGTGAGTGAGATTATTAAGGCTTTGATTTATAAAGGTGTGAGTTTAGCTAAACCAGGCGAATTTTCTAAAAGGGCTTTTCTTAATGGCAAGATGGATTTGGCTCAGGCAGAGGCTGTAGCAGATCTTATAGCAAGTGAAACTGAATCGGCTCATGCAATTGCTATGCAGCAAATGAGAGGCGAATTTTCTAATGAGCTTAGAGATTTAAGAGAACAATTATTAAATTTGGTTTCCCTTATGGAGCTAGAGCTTGATTTTAGCGAGGAAGATGTGGAATTTGCTGATAGAAATGAACTGAGTTTGTTAGTAGATAAAGCATTGGTAAAGCTAAGTACTTTGATTGAATCTTTTAGTTTAGGTAATGTTATTAAAAATGGTGTACCAGTGGCAATTGTTGGTGCAACTAATACTGGTAAAAGTACCTTGCTTAATTCTTTATTAGGCGAGGAAAAAGCAATTGTTTCTAATATTCACGGTACTACAAGAGATGTTATTGAGGATATTATCAATCTTGGAGGCATTAGTTTTAGGTTTATTGATACAGCAGGAATTAGAGAAACTAAGGAAACAATAGAAATAATTGGTATTGAGCGCACTTATCAGAAGCTAAAGCAAGCATCTGTTGTAATAATGGTGCTTGATGCAACACGTAGTGAGTTCTTTAATGAGAGTCTAATTAATTTAAGTAAAAGATTAAATA
>CAXYUL010000269.1:0-2862 GCA_964292095.1 uncultured Bacteroidales bacterium
TGGCAAGAGATAGATATATATAAGCCTAAAATTTTTATAGGATCATCTGGTTCGTTTGATACTTTCAAAGATTTATTGTATAATTGCGCTTTTAAGGAGTATCCTTGCATACATCTTAGCCAAGATAAATTAAAGGACTTAAATGATATATTAGAAAAATCTACATCTGATGAGAGAATCCTAATGCCAGGTATGTCTCATATTAGGGTTGATTATATAGTATTAGCATCTGTATTTTCTCAAATGGTTATTGAGAAAATACAGCCAGAGCTGATATATCAATCTTCGTATTCTTTAAAAGAAGGTGGTATGAGAGAGTTGTTTTTAAAATGGGAAAAAGAGAATATAAATAGTTTGGCTTAGAATATAGATATTAAATAATATAAAAATGAAGGTTCTTATTATAGATGATGAAAGGAGTATTAGAAATACTCTAAAAGAAATTTTGGAATTTGAAGGGCATGAAATAACAGTTGCAGCAGACGGTAAGGAGGGTATAGAGGCAGCTGGAGGAACAAATTTTGACGTTATCTTTTGTGATATAAAGATGCCAGGCATGGATGGTATAGAGGTATTAGAAAAGTTTGAGGAGATGGGAATAGAATCGTCTGTTGTTATGATTTCTGGGCATGGTTCTATTGATACAGCTGTTGAATGTATAAAAAAAGGGGCCTTTGATTTTATTCAAAAACCTTTAGACTTAAATAGAATATTAATTACTCTAAAAAATGCGACTGATAAAACAACTTTGGTTAAGGAGACTAAAATTTTAAAAAAGAAAATTGCAGGTATACCAGAGATTGTAGGAGAATCTGATGCTATAAAGAGAATTAAAGAAATGATAGATAGGGTTGCTACTACAGATGCAAGAGTTTTAGTTACGGGCTCTAATGGCACAGGAAAAGAGCTAGTTGCAAGATGGTTGCATGAGAAAAGTAATAGAAGTACCATGCCCTTTATAGAGGTTAATTGCGCAGCAATACCTGGAGAATTAATTGAAAGCGAATTATTTGGTCATGAAAAAGGCGCATTTACATCGGCAGTAAAACAGCATAAAGGTAAGTTTGAGCAAGCAGATGGAGGCACTTTATTCTTAGACGAAATAGGAGATATGAGCTTAAGTGCTCAAGCAAAGGTACTGAGAGTTTTACAAGAAAATAAGCTTACACGTGTAGGAAGTGATAAAGATATAAGTGTAAAAGTAAGAGTAATTGCTGCTACCAACAAAAATCTAATAGAGGAAATAGCAAAAGGTACTTTTAGAGAAGACCTTTATCATAGATTAAGTGTAATTGTAATAAAGGTTCCGGCTTTATCTGAAAGAAAAGATGATATTCCATTATTAGTAAATCACTTTATAGATACTATTTGCAAAGAAAGTGGAATGCAAATTCATAAGATAAACGACGATGCAATAGAAGAACTTAAAAAGCATGCTTGGACAGGCAATATAAGAGAGCTAAGAAATGTAACAGAGCGGCTTATAATTTTAAGTAGAAATAATATTATAACAAAAGAAGATGTAGAATCTTATGCTTCGCCTATGCGTAGGTAAGTGTTTAGATTAGTACCTATAAAAAAATAATATAAAGACATTACTCCCCAATGTCTGTGCTATATAATTAATTATTATTAACACTAAATTGGGATTAGGGGTAATGAAGGGTATTAAGAAAGATGCGGAGGGAGATTTATTAGAGTCTATTCGTAAGGGCGATGAAAAGGCGTTCTGTTTTATTTATAATAAATATGTTGATATGCTTTTTTGCTATGGTATGAAAATAATTAGAAATGAGAAAACCGTAGAAGAAGCAATTCAAATTTTATTTACAGATTTTTATCTTAAAAGAGGTACTATAGCAATACAAAAGAGTGTACACTCTTATTTGTGCGTTTGGCTAAGGCGAATTATCTATAAAATAAGTTATTCTAATATAGAATTAGTAGATTTAAAATCTGCTAATTTACTTGGCTATCAATTTGGCTTTGAGATTGATGCAGAGACAGCCTTAATAGGAATAGAAAGTAGAAATGAGGTTCAGCAACGCATAAATAATGGATTAAGTAAATTACTTAGTCCTCAGCAGCGAGAGGTTGTATATCTAAAATATTATCAAAATCTTTCTAATATAGAGATATCTAGAATACTTGGATTAAATTCTCAGGTTGTTAGAAATATTTCTTGTAGGGCTCTAAATAAATTGAGAGAGGATTTTTTGCGTCAAAGCAAAGTTATTTGCAATGAATCTTAGAAAATTTAAATTTTTATGTTACAGAATTGGTCTTTTATGCTCCTATATTTAAACCAATTAAAACATAGAATATGTCATTTAGAGCAACATTAATTTTTAATTCAAAGGAGTATGATATTTTAGAGTGCGATTACCATTTAAAAAGGGATATAGACTCTAAGGGAAGACCTGCTTCAAATATATATGGAGGTCTTGTAAATATTCATATAGAATCTACAGAAGATACTACTATTTTGGAGCAAATGATAAATCAATTTAAACCAATATCTGGTAGTATAGTCTTTAAAAAGGATGACGAGGAAGGTAAAATGAAAGAGCTTTCTTGGGAAAACGGCTATATTATATCATTTAAAGAGGATATAGATGTAGTAGGATCTAGACCTATGTCAACTTCGTTTACAATTTCTGCACAGATAATAAAAGTTGGAGCTGCACAATTTGAACAAAATTGGCCAAAATAATATCAATTAAATTATTATAACTATGGCTATATTGGAATATGAATTAGGAGGTAGTGAATATAAACTAGATGCCGGCGAAGCAATATGCCAAATTCTAGAAACCAAACGGCCTTAGGAAGACAATAGCTTGCCTCAACTCCTTGGCACAC
>CAXYUL010000270.1:0-2844 GCA_964292095.1 uncultured Bacteroidales bacterium
CTAATAAAGAGGATATATACAAAGAAGTAGTGCCTCAGCTTGAGGCTTTATTGGGCGGAGAAACAGATTTAATAGCTAATATGGCTAATTTTGCTGCAGTATTAAAAGAAGCTTTTAATTTTTGGTGGGTTGGCTTTTATTTGGTTAAAGGGGATGAACTAGTTTTAGGTCCTTTTCAAGGCCCATTAGCTTGCACAAGAATAAAGAAATCTAAGGGCGTATGTGGACTTGCTTGGGCAGAAGCTAGAACTATTGTTGTACCAAATGTAGATGATTTTGTAGGCCACATTGCTTGTAGTTCTCTCTCTAAGTCTGAAATTGTAATTCCCATTTTTGATTCTAATTCTAAAGTTTTTGCTGTATTAGACATAGATAGCGAAAAACTTAATACTTTTGATAGTGTAGATATGACTTATTTAGAGTTGTTGAGGCAAAATTTTAAAATATAATTTGGTATATAAAATTAAATGTCTATCTTTGCACTCCCAACCTGGTACTATGGCCGAGTGGTTAGGCAGCGGTCTGCAAAACCGTGTACAGCAGTTCGAATCTGCTTGGTACCTCAATAAAAAACCTGCAAATTATCTAGTTAATTTGCAGGTTTTTTATTTATATTATTTTTAGTAATTTTTATAAAGTTCTCATAATTTGCATCCCTCCAGAACCTCACCAATATTAAATTCATTGCTTCTTAATATAGAATTTGTCTTGTCTTTAAAGCGTTTGCTCTTTTGTTTTCCCATATAGAACTTATAACTAATATTTAGCATAAAGTATCTTCCTACAACATTACTTATGCTCTTATAAACGTAACTTTCTGTTCTATATCTGTTTATGCTTCTATTTTGGTTTAAAATATCATTGGCTATTATACTTAAAGTAAAATTATCTACAAATGTGTAAATTAGGGTGTATCTTTCTGTTACAGTTATTCCACTTAGTAAATTTATCTCTTCTTTTAATAGTAGCTCTCCAGCGTCATAAATATTAGTTCTTATTTTTCTTTCGTGGCTAAAATAGTCATCTTCTAAATTAAATTTTGCAGTTTCTTTGGTCTTGTAGCCAGCAAACTAGGCTTTTATAGAGTATTTACCGTATGGAATACGACTGAATATTACCTTGCCTGTGCTATCGGATAGAGAATAGGTATATACTTCCTTTTCTTTTTCTGAATGTTTAATGAGTGATACAGTGACAAATTCCATTTCCGATTTATTTAAAGAGTCTTTAATTTTTATGCTTATACTTTTCTCTCCTTCATAAATGTAAAACTGGGCATTTGCGTTGTAACAGATGAGACTAAATACTAAAAAATATTTACTAAAAGGAAGTTTTTTATGCAAAGTTTCATGTTGAGTATTAAAAATTTTAGGTTTAGCTGTGGCTGAGTTGTTATTTTTAGCAAATATATTATATAAAAAAGGGTTAACCTAATATTGGCAACCCTTTTTTATAAATTTAATTATTCTTTAAAAGAATATTATAATCTTGTAAAATACTATAATTTATCAAAATCTACATCAGAAAAATTAGCTGATTTATCCTCTTGAGATGTTTCTGTATAAATGCGCTCTGTAACGGGGCATTTATCTTTTATGAATTTAATCACTTCTTCCAATCCCTCGGAGAATTTTTCAAAATCCTCTTTGTATAGGAAAATTTTGTGTTTGTCATAAACAAATCTACCGTCTTTGTCTATTCTCCTTTTACTTTCTGTGATTGTTAGGTAATAATCATTTCCCTTTGTTGCTTTAACATCAAAGAAATAAGTTCTCTTACCTGCTCTTACCGGCTTAGAGAATACATCGTCACCGTTGCGCTCTTGCGCTCCTGCATTATCAAAATCTTCGAAATACATAATTTTTCTTTAATTAATTTTAAAAAGTTTTGCAAAGATAAAATATTTTTTGACCTCAATGACCTATATTTGCAAAATATTTTAAATTTTTATTAAACATGTTGAGTAGAAGACTAATTAGAGTTAAGGTTTTTAAAGTTCTTTTCAGTAAAGTTGCATCTGGGTCAGATTCCCTTATAGGCGCTGAGAATGAATTGATTGCATCTTGTGAAAAGACAAGAGATTTATATATTTTTCTTTTAAATCTGCCTATAGCTTTAAAGAAAACGGCACAAATAAAAATAGACGGAGGACTTAAGAAATTTCATCCTACACAAGAAGAGGCTAGCCCAAATCTTAAATTTGTGCAAAATTCTTTCATAGAGATATTAGAAAATGATGCAGATTTTCTAAAAGCAGTAGAGGTAAAGGGATTAAATTGGAACGAATATGATTCATTCTTAAAAAAACTATTTGCAAGCATATCTCAAAGTGAGTACTTTAAAGCCTATATGGAAAGTGGAGAAAGCTCATTAGAAGAAGATACAAAACTTATTAAAGATATTTTCACATACTCTCTAGAAGATAATTTAGATTTAGAAGAAATCTTAGAAGATTTAAGTATCTTTTGGATGAATGATTTGGAGTACGTGCTAAACAAAATCATAGCTAATATAGATAAATACTCAAAAAAGAAAAAAATTAATCTTCCCGATACATTTCTTCAATCAGAGGATTTAGATTATGCCAAAAAGCTCCTCTCTAAATCTATGATGAATTATGACGAATATACAGAGATAGTATCATCTATGGTTCCAAATTGGGATTTGGAGCGTCTTGTTGCTACAGATTTAGCATTAATTGTAATGGGAATAACGGAGGCTGTAAACTTTGATTCTATTCCGCTAAAAGTAACAATTAATGAATTTGTAGATATTTCTAAATACTATAGTACCCCAAATAGTAAGGTTTTTGTAAATGGAATTTTAGATAAGGTGCTAGTTCAG
>CAXYUL010000271.1:0-2793 GCA_964292095.1 uncultured Bacteroidales bacterium
CATTTTAAGTTGTAATTTATAATAAATTGTTAATTATTTTCACATTCATTATCAAAATCAACCTACCTTACTTACTTCTTTCTATTTCTCTAAGATTCTCAATCTTCTTTTTCTGCAAAAACTCATATACCCCCCCCAAATGCTCTATTACTCGTTTATTAGAAAATTCATAAACCTTATGTACCAAACCATTTAAAAAATCTCTATCGTGAGAGACCAAAATTAAAGTACCATCAAAAGCTGACAAAGCCTCCTTTAAAATATCTTTAGTTTTTAAATCTAAGTGATTAGTGGGCTCGTCCAAAATAAGCAAATTCACTGGTTCTAGCAATAATTTTATCATTGCTAACCTTGTTCTTTCTCCTCCCGACAAAACCTTAACCAGTTTATCTGAATCATCCTTCCCAAACATAAATGCACCTAAAATATCTCTAATCTTTGTTCTAATATCACCAACTGCAATATCATCAATTGTCTTAAAAACGCTAGTCTGTTCATCTAATAAAGATGCCTGATTTTGAGCAAAATACCCTATTTTAAGATTATGCCCTAACTGCAAGCTACCTTCAAAATCAATTTCACCCATAATAGCCTTAACTAAAGTAGATTTTCCCTCTCCATTCTTTCCTACAAAAGCAACTTTTTCTCCCCTCTCTATAGTTACAGACGCATTCTTAAAAACTAAATGATCTCCATAACTCTTGCTCAACTCATGCGTAATAACTGGATAAGAACCAGAACGAGGCGAAGGCGGAAACCTTAGATTAAGAGCACTTCTATCTTCTTCATCAACCTCTACAATCTCTAACTTCTCCAACATTCTCACTCTACTCTGCACTTGATTTGTCTTAGAGTATGTACCCTTAAATCTCTCTATAAAATCCTTATTTTCAGCTATCATTTTCTGTTGATTATCAAAAGCTGCCTGTTGCTGCTGCCTTCTCTCAGCTCTCAACTCCAAATACTTAGAATAGTTAACTTTATAGTCATAAATTCTACCCATTGTAATCTCTATAGTTCTGGTAGTAATATTATCTACAAATGCCTTATCGTGCGATATAACCATCACAGAATTAGCATTATTAATAATAAAATCCTCTAGCCACTCTATAGACTCAATATCTAGGTGATTAGTAGGCTCATCCAACAATAATAAAGTAGGTTTCTGCAACAAAATTTTAGCTAATTCTATCCTCATCCTCCATCCTCCACTAAACTCTGTAGTTTGCCTATTAAAATCCTCTCTAACAAAGCCCAAACCAATTAGAGCCCTCTCTACATCTTCTTGATAATTTGTTAAATCTATATGATAAAACTTCTCTGATAAAGCTGTAAGCTTTTCTATAAGTTTCATATAATCGTCACTCTCATAATCTTGTCTACTAACAAGCTCTGCATTTAGTGCCTCAATCTCCCTCTCAATTACAAATAAATGCTCAAATGCCAAACAAGTTTCCTCAAACACAGTTCTACCATTCTCTACCATTAAGTGCTGAGGCAAATAACCTATCTTTCCCCCATCAGTTACAGTAACCTTACCCCTATTAGGCGTTTTAACTCCAGCAATTATCTTTAATAAAGTAGATTTACCAGCTCCATTTTTACCCATAAGAGCTATCCTATCCTTATCATTTACTACAAAAGAAATATCTTTAAAAAGTGTTGTTCCACTAAATTCTACTGTTAATCCGTCTACAGATACCATTAAAAATCATATTAATATAATTTACAAAAGTAATAAAAATTACTCACCTTACCTAATTGTTGCACAAATGTAAAAAATGCGTCCTACAACAATTTGTAAGACGCAATATATCATTTATACCCTATTAAATAAAAATTAGTTAGTAAAGTCAAATCCTGCTAGCGACCCTGTATAAGAACCACCATTATCCTTATTGATACTACAAACAGCAGCCGTAGACATATTCAATCTAGTCTCTATATAATTAGCAACTTTACTAGAAATTATTGGATAAGTTCCACCTTCAACTACAGAATAAGCAATAATAGGAGTTCCTCTAGCAATTACTTTAGCTTGACTAGCATCTAGATAATTTTCTCTAAATTCAAAATAATACCTAGTCGCAAGATCCCACGAAGTTTTTCCAGAGAGATCTACACCATCCTTTAACTTAACAGTAAAAAGGACGGATGTTTGCCTAGGAAACACAGTAGTAGTAAACGTTTTTTCCCATACCGTAGATTTTACCGCCTCTGTAACTGATTTACCCGTAAAATCTGTTACTATTACATTAACATCAGCAATAGATAATAATTCTTGCGCAAAAGTACATTTATGATAAGCTTCCACGTTATTAAACTCTTTTTTTTGTTCTGCATCACTATCCTTTTTACATGAAGTAAAAAGAACCACAAAAAATGCCAATCCCACAAATAGGATTTGTTTAAATTTTCTCATAATATTTTTTAATTACATAAAATAAAATTATCAATTTATAAGCACAAAAAAAAGACCCACTAACGCGAGTCTTTTTAAAGGGGTGGGCCCAACTGGGCTTGAACCAGTGACCCCCTGATTATGAGTCAGGTGCTACTAACCAACTGAGCTATAGGCCCAAATAAAGACTTATTTACAAAAGAGCAAATTAGCCTTATATTTCAATTTTTTTCTTTTCCCTTCCCGACAAACACAAACTCTCATATAGTGCTCCGTAGAATGGGATTGCAAAAGTAATAAAAAAAATTATTTCTGCAAAAAAAAAGTACAGTAAATAATAACAATAATAATACAAGATAAATTAATTAGAGCTAACAAATAGCTCTCTTATG
>CAXYUL010000272.1:0-2783 GCA_964292095.1 uncultured Bacteroidales bacterium
AGTAGGAGTAGTGACGAACGCAATAAATAAAATCTTTCACAAAAGATAGATTAATAATGCATTTTAAGTATTTAGAGCAAAGATATGCGTACGTATACGCCATATTATCTACTATTGTACTTAGCTTATTTGTATTTAATTTAGCATTTGGGGCAGTAACAATCCCTATTAAATCTATTCTAAATATTCTTCTCAATAGTAATAGTACAGAAAATATAGCGTGGAAGAGTATTGTAATAGATTATAGAATACCAGGCGCAATAACAGCTCTTTTGTGCGGAGCAAGTTTAGCTATTAGTGGTCTATTGTTACAAACATTATTTAAGAACCCTTTGGCCGGGCCTTCTATCCTAGGAGTTAGCGATGGAGCCAATCTTGGAGTTGCAATTATTATGTTATATTTTGGAGGAAGCATTAGCTTATTTTCTGAATGGACCATTGGTAGTTATATTGCAATTATCTTAGCCGCTTTTTGTGGCGCAGGAGCTGTACTTTGCATTATTATATATTTTTCTTCTAAGGTAAAGAGTAATGTTATGCTATTAATTATTGGTATAATGATAGGATACTTAGCTTCATCCCTTATTTCTATTCTCAATTTTTACTCATCTTCTGATAAAGTACATTCTTTTGTAATGTGGGGAATGGGTAATTTTACTGGGGTCTCAATGGAGAAATTACCTTATTTTTCGTTTTTTGCCATTTTGGGTCTATTTGCCTCAATTTTACTTATTAAACCTCTTAATGCCTTATTACTTGGAGAAATGTATGCTGCTAATTTAGGAATAAGGATTAGAAGAACTAGAATATATATTTTACTATGTACAGGTTTACTTACAGCCACAGCAACTGCCTTTTGTGGACCAATATCGTTTATTGGTTTAGCCGTTCCACATATTGCACGCCTGCTATTGGGGAGTTCTAATCATAAGCAACTGGTTCCAATTACAATTTTGTCGGGAAGCGCAATGGCTTTATTATGTAATTTACTTACTACCATTCCAGGAGGTAATTTAATAATGCCTCTAAATGCTGTTACCCCCATTTTAGGAGCACCAATTATCATATATGTAATTATTAATAGAAAAAATATTCAATATTTTAATTAAGAAATGCTTAGAAAAATATCAATTGAGACAAAGGATTTAGTAATTGGCTATAACTTAAAAGGCGGAAAGAGAAAAATAATTCACGATGCTCTAAATTTAAAATTATATGAGGGTGAGCTTACTTGCCTGCTTGGACTAAATGGAGCTGGCAAATCTACACTTTTAAGGAGCTTATGCGGGTTTCAGCCTATTATTAGCGGTGAGGTTAGAATAATGGGCAAGTTGTTAGAGAAATATTCGGCATATGATTTTTCTATGTTGGTTGGAGTTGTACTTACAGAAAAAACAAATGCTGGTGGAATTAGTGTATACGAACTTGTTTCTCTTGGGCGACATCCACACACTCCGTTTTTTGGGCAACTTAGGCAGAAAGATAAAAATATAATTGAACAATCGCTAGAGGCTGTTGGGATTGCTCATAAAGCTAAGTTCTCAGTAGCAGAATTAAGCGATGGAGAACGTCAAAAAGCAATGATAGCCAAAGCATTAGCTCAGCAATGCCCTATAATAATTTTGGATGAACCAACAGCATTCTTAGACATTACTAGTAGAATAGAAACAATGGCTCTACTTAGGAAACTGGCTAAACAACAGAATAAGAGCATTTTGCTCTCTACACACGACCTCGACCTTGCTATCCAAATGTCAGACTCAATATGGCTGCAAAATAGAGGAGAAGCAATAGTTTGTGGAACCCCAGAAGACCTAATACTAGATGGAAGCCTAGGTAGGTTTTTTTCTAAGGATGGGATTGAATTTGATTCTTCTACAGGTAAATTTAATGCTAAGTCTCCCGACAAGTCTATTGGAATTGAGGGCGATTTTATTAGTTCTTATTGGCTTGGTAATGCCCTGATTAGAAACGGAATAAAACCAAACGCAGTTGAAGCTGGAAAATCTAAAATAATTTGTAAAAGTGCAACACACATAGAGTTTATTAAATATAACAACTCTGTTAAAGTAAGTGAGACTATACACACTAGCATTAAAGATTTAATAGACACTATTTTAGAGGAACAAAATAACGAAGATTATAACTAGGCATCAATTGAGGATTAAAGATAGCTATAAAGTCTTGTAATAGATATTGAGGACTAATTGTAGTTTCTAAATAATATGGTTTGTTATTAGTATTGCAGGCATATATCTTTTTCTGTTTCCATGCCTTAAAATTTGTATAAGGTTGATATTCCATTTTTAAATCAGCATAAGTCATATCATTTTTAGAATTGTACTTAATAAGCCAAACATCTGCATCAATTGCCTTACTAAGAACTGTTTCAAAAGACAATGGCGCACTACCAGAGCCACTAATATCAGAAAAAACATAGTCTGCTCCTGCATCCCTATACATTGTACTTAAATAACTATCTGCACATGGAACATACCATTGAGCCCCATATAATTTTTCTGATAATACTTTTTTATGCTCTAAATTAGATGTATTGTTTATTATTAAATCTTTTAATTGATTATACCTTTGTTCTGCTACATTAAAGAGAGAATCTCCCATTTCTTTTTTCCCTAAGAAAAGTGAATAGAGTTTAAGCCACTCTGTTCTACCTAAAGGATTGGATTCCATATAATCTGCCCCTTCTAAAATTGGGATAGAGAGCTTTTCTACTGCTCCATAACTGGCATTTTTAAATGGGGAAGCCACTATTAGTTTAGTTC
>CAXYUL010000273.1:0-2779 GCA_964292095.1 uncultured Bacteroidales bacterium
CAATAATTAGTAGGGCTACTATAATTAAAATTGTTAATAATATCTTTCTATTCATGGCCACAAATTTAAACATTTTTTCCAAGCGCATTATCTAAAAAACTACCTTTGCAAAAAAAGATATGGATAAAATCTCTATAGTTTCAAAAAAGGACTACAACAAAGTAAGAGAAATATGGGAAAAAGTATTTACAAATGATAATAGCTATTTAGATTATATTTTTAATGGTATAATGCCAAAGGGGATAATCCTAGCATATAAACAAGACAACGACTTTGTAAGTTGCCTTACTATAATTCCTATAAACTTTATTGATAATACCAGCGCACAACCATCTCCTATAAAAGGAATATATCTATATGGAGTAGCAACTGTACAAGAACAAAGAGCTAAGGGCATAAGTAGTAAACTTCTAGATTATGCTATTAATTACTGCAAAAATCTTAATTATAAATTTATTATTGGAGTTCCCAAAAACGACTCTCTCTTTGATTACTTTTACAAATTAAGGGGATTCTTAAGATTAGGAGAATGCAAGCAAATAACTAAATTAGATAAAACAATCCAAACGGATGCAACAAATATTTACTCTTATTTAAATTCATTTAAGCACCCTCGCATTTTTCTTTTTTCTAAGGATATAATAGAGCAAAACATAGTAATGGGAGAGATAGATAATTATATAAGCGATAATCCACCAGAAATATGCAAGATTGAACCTATGATTTTGCCATTAAATGGTAGCACAATGTCTACTTTTAAAGATAGTGAGTTTATTTTCCCTATGGGTTAATAGCTAATATTAAATAAGAGAGTGACTTAAAGTAATATTACTTTTTCATCACCCTCTTATTTATTTTTAAAACTATTTTATGTTGGTGTTAAACTATTTTTTTGGAGCTTCTTTTAATACTGCAACAACAAATTTCCACCATTTATCAACGCTTTCTATATTTACTCTTTCGTCTGGTGAGTGAGGAGAGAAAATAGATGGTCCACAAGAAATCATATCCCAATTAGGATAATTTCCGCCTAAAATACCACATTCTAAGCCAGCATGAATAGCCATCACTGCAGGCTCTTTACCAAATAGCTGCATATAAACTTTCTTCATTTCTTTAAGAATTGGAGATTGCATATTTGGAGCCCATCCAGAATAACCACCAGTAAATACTACCTCTGCACCTGCTAGTTCAAATACAGATCTCATTTTTTCTGCTAAATCATCCTTTTGCGAATCTACAGAACTTCTCATTAAAGAATGAACTTGAATTTTACCATCTGCAGATTTAACAATAGCCATATTGTTAGAAGTTTCTACTAATCCAGGCATGGCATCACTCATTCTCTCTACTCCGCTTGGACAAACATATAAAGCTTTACATAAATTAAGCGCAACCTTTTGGCAAATTGCAGGCTTAACTAAATCTGTTTGTGTAAGTTCTATGTTAGCATCTTTATCTGTAGCTGCATATTCGAATTTAATTTCTGCTAGTTTTTTAGCAATAATAGATTGAGCACAAGCTAATTTATCTTTAGCTATAGCTATTTGTGCAACGGCCTCTCTAGGAATAGCATTACGCATATTTCCACCCTCTATAGAAATTAATCTAGCCCCTAAATCTCTTAACAATGGTAATAATACTCTTGACATTACTTTGTTTGCATTAGCTCTGTATAAAATAATATCCATACCAGAGTGTCCGCCAACTAAACCACTTACTTTAATTTTTGCTCCAATATAATCACTAGGAACATCTTCTGTTTGATAAGTAAATATTGCCGAAGCATCTAGCCCACCAGCGCAACCTACATAAAGTTCGCCTTCGGTTTCAGAGTCTAGATTAATTAAAATATCACCTTTTATTACACCAGCTTTTAGTTCTCTAGCTCCTGTCATGCCTGTTTCTTCATCTATTGTAAATAGAGCTTCTATAGGGCCGTGAGCCATTACTTTATCTTCTAAAACAGCCATAGCAACAGCACAGCCTAAACCATTATCTGCTCCTAAAGTTGTCCCTGTAGCGTAAACCATATCACCAACTATTCTAGTTTGAATAGGATCTTTTTTAAAATCAAATGTAACATCGCTATTCTTTTGAGGAACCATATCTACGTGAGCTTGTAAGATAATACCCATTCTATCTTCCATGCCTTTAGTAGCAGGTTTGCGAATGATTACGTTTCCTATCTCATCTTTTATAGTTTCTAATCCCAATTTTAAACCAAATTGATATATATATTCGGCAGCAGCCTGCTCAAATTTAGATGGGCGTGGTATTTTTGTTAGTTCGTAAAAGTTTTTCCACACCTGCTCTGGTGCTAATTGTGCAATTGTCTTCATAATTATTTTTTATTTATATAAATGTATTTTTATTTTAATAATAGGTCTATAGGATAAGATAGAAGCCTACCAAACTGATAAACAGGCACTCTTGTTTGCATAATTACATTTTGTCCATCTATAATTTTAGCCAATACAACAACTGGTTTTCTATAGAATATTTTTCCTCTTAAACTATTTTGAGGCATTTCTGTAACTGCTGTTTGACTAATAGGTTCTGCCTCTTGCATAAATTCTACGACTATCGGTCTACCTGATATATTAGTAGCCGGCAATAAACCTTGAGTTTCTGATATTCTAAATGCAATATACATTTGCTTTGGATTATCTACTTTTGGATTTACATCAAATGCAACAACTTGCTCATCTCTAAGACTTTTACCAATAAATAAGCTCAAGTATTCTTCTTCTAATCTTGCTATCTCTTTTAATGCAGC
>CAXYUL010000274.1:0-2721 GCA_964292095.1 uncultured Bacteroidales bacterium
GTCTACGCATGCGGCTATCTTAACAAAAAAGTTTATAAAATCTATAGGCCTTTGTTATTTTAAATAAGAATTAAAATAATATAAATTGGTATTTAAAAATGAATATATGCTTAAACATAATAATTTTATATTTCTTGTTAAATTGATATTATTATCATACGAATTTATTTTGTCTATTATTTCTCTGCAATAATTTAATAATCTTATTACCAAATCTTTACTATTTATATATAATTCGGATAAACTATTTAGAGAAATCATAGACAACGATGGTGGTATATAAGAATTATCTATTATCCACCTACCCATAGAATATCTAATTTTTGCAATTATAATAGAAGATGTATCTACATCTATTGTATTTGATGAATCTAATAGCTTGAGTTTTAGCACAGTTTGAACATTTGGAATACGTGGTGGCTCCTCAGAAGAGTCTATCACCCCACATGCCATCCTTTGGAATGGAAAAACCGAGAGCATAACGCTAAGTACATTTTGATTACTAATCATTTTGTTAGTATCAAAACTACAACACAAATTTAGTTTACTTGCCTCTGACGCCGAAATATTTATTTTAATGCCATCAAGAGTAATTATGTTGCAAGCAATAAGAGTAATTCTAATTTTCCCATCTAGGCGCTCATGCAACTCTATTATTTGCCCATCTTTATAATCATCACAACTTTTAGGCAAAAAGCCATAGTTGTATTTGTTAATTAACAATTGCGAATAATCACATAATTGCCAAATAAAATAATCCTCTGTTTGAATAAAATGTTCTTTATTAAGAGCCATTCCATCTTGCCAATTAACACGTTTTAAATCTTCTACACTCATCTCTTTTAATTATTAAGCTTAGTATTTATTAAATTAGTTACTGCTAATGTTGCTGTAAATTATCCACAAGCATATAAGCTAGTATTTTATCTGATGCCTCTATCTTATTTTGATAAAATGTTTTTGTATGATCTATTCTTTTATATGGGAACAAGCTGTAACGTTTCTTATAAAAGCACCATTTAATAATTTTTGTATTTGTAGATATTTCTATCTTCTTTAGGGGAAATTTAACATTATAATCATTTATAGCCTTAACAAACCAATCACCAAAGCTAAACTCTTTAGAACTTTTTGTATTTATAATCAAAATATCTTCTTTGTTTATTATAATATATAATCTAACCACTAAAGGATAATTTGATAGTTCAAATAAATTATCTTTTAAAACTATAGGAAATTCAAATGATTGATAAAAAGGAAGAGGTATTAATAAGTAATATTTGAAGCACTTGAGTAATAAATAAGGAAGTAACAAAGGTAACATTACAGAAATTACAGCTATTCCATAATTGAATTCTAGTATGTAAGTAGAATAGAAATATAAACATATTGCACATATAAAAAAAACAGTAATCAAAATAATAGATTCAATACCTTTTATTATTACTAGTCTTAAATTAATATAGGCCAAGCCAATTAATAAATATATAAAAGCCATTATCCAATAGCCAAATATCATATAATTATTTCTCATTAAGAGAAATAAAAATGGTAATAGACAAATTATTAATAATATAATAATAAAAGATACTAGCTTTTTATGTTTCATTGCCCCGATTTTAAAAATTTTATACATTTAGGAAATCCTAGGGCGCAAGTACCTGTACTACTATCTAATAATGGATATAAATAATCATTAACTAAAAACTTTCTATACAATCCACTCCAAGATATAACAGTAGGAACACATGGCTTGGGTATATTTGGATTTGCTTTACAAATTCCAAAACATGGAGCAGCAAACACATTACCCAATGTAATATCTGTGGCTACTTTTTTATCATTAATCGTAAAACCATAATTATCTAATACTATCAAATAGGCCTTAATTGTCCCAAATTTACAGCTCGCACAAGCACCTTGTACTAGCACTTCTTCTTCTTTATTCATTCTAGTAGTTTTAATCTATTAACACTAATATCTGACAATGATAATTAGTTAATATTTAATAATTATTCTCCTTTAAAAAAAGGTCTTTCTCCATCAAAATTAGAAATAGTAAAAGATGTGTTATCTTCTTTATTCTCTTGTTCAACATTAACTTTTAGTTTTTGAAACACAAATTTTCCATTCTTTGTATTTAAACTTACGTCAAAGGTTGAATAAGCATCTAAAACATTAATATTTAATTCTGCTAAGTTATTATTTGTAATGTAATCACATCCATTAAAGGCTATACTAAATAATTCAATTACTTCATCTTCGTCAAAATAAATATCAATACTATAATGTTCAGAATCATAGTTAATCCCATAATGAATAGATCTTGGCCTACTTTTAAATGAATATTTATCTGAAGAATATTGGTGAATCTTTAAATACTCAAAATTTGTGAACCAGATATTACATACTAAACTTAAAATTCCTTTTAATACACTATTAAAATTAATAATATAGTAGAATTTTTCTCTATAATTATCATAGAGGCTATAGTCTACTCCAAATTGTTGATAGTTAAATATCCACCTATCTTTATCCAAATTTTTACTACTCACTTTTTTAGATAAAATTGGAGACAGATATTCTTCTAATGATTTATAATTACCATTAGGAATAAAACTATTCATATCTAAATCTATCTGAGAGCCTTGAAACATTGTAAACTCCTTAATACACTCATCTCCAATTAAATATATTATTACCCTTCCGCCAGGAATAAAT
>CAXYUL010000275.1:0-2703 GCA_964292095.1 uncultured Bacteroidales bacterium
CGATGTAGCAAACGTAAGGCCATATAGTAGAATGTATCAGCTAAGTGGCACAAAAGGTTTTGCAAATAAATATCCACAAAGTGGATACGTATTAAATACAGAAAAAATAGATTCCAATATTATACCCAACTACCAAGAGCTATCGTCTCACAGCTTTCTACCAGATGATGTAAAAGAATCACTAATAAAGAAATATAAGCACCCAATTCATGTTGAACTAGAAGATTTAGCTAAAAAAGTTGGAGGCCACGGAGGTATGGATTTTATTATGGATTATAGGCTAATCTACTGCCTCCAAAATGGCTTAGCTCTTGATATGGATGTATACGACCTTGCTGAATGGTGCTGCTTGGCTCCTCTTACAGCTATTTCTATAGAAAATAATTCAGCTCCAGTAGAAATACCAGATTTCACACGTGGAGCTTGGAATAAATTAGAAAAACTAGAATTTGAAACTAAATAAAGTTTTTAAAAAACATATAATTCAGATACTTCGCTACGGGGTAGACAAGTAAGTGTTATATCACATCCAATCTTTACCCCAACAGAAGACAATGCCCCTTCTACTGCCTTATAAGCCAGATTAGGGGTATTATTATTTTCACTTAAATGGCAAAGAAAAATACTTTTAAGATTTTTATTATAAATTCGCTTAATTGCAGAAGCAGCTTGCTCATTACTTATATGACCTTCTCCCTTAATAATTCTATTCTTTAAAGCTGGGGTATAGCTACCGCATAATAGCATATCTAAATCGTAATTAGACTCAAAAATAAGCACTTGCGCCTTTCTACAATATTCTATAACATCATCATTAACAGCACCAATATCTGTAATAAAAGCAAATTTAACTCCATAAAAATCTATAAAATAGCCAACCGTTTCTGTTGCATCATGAGGAACATTAAAGGGAATAAAGCTAACTCCTTTATATATACTCTCATTTCCAATAATTGTTTTTCTTACACAGCCACTTAGTCTATTTCTAGTACAAGAATGAAGATCTAATGCCTTGTGTAGGCGCTCTGTAGCATATACAGGTATTTTTAGACGTTCGGCAACAATACCCAAACTTTTAATATGATCTATATGATCGTGAGTAACTAAAATGAATTCAACATTATCCAAAGACAAGTTGTAGTTTTGCATCCTTTTACGTATTGTTCGTGGTCCTATACCTGCGTCAATTAATAGAGCAGTATGCTCATTGCCAATATAATAGCAATAACCATTGCTTCCACTTGATAAGATGAAAAAATTAACCATTATTTTTAATTATTGCTTCTGATAATTGCATTGCAAAATTTTGATTGGTATCAAATAAAAAAGTTTTAAAACCCAATGTTTTAGCAGATTCTATATTCTCATAATTATCATCTATATAAAGAGTTTCACTTGCAACAATATTAGACATATACATGAGCTTATTAAAATACTCGGCACTTGGTTTTGAGCATTTCATCTGGTACGAAAGATATATCCCATTAAAAGTCTTTTCTAAACTTTTAGTACTTACAGTATTATATAAATTAAGGCATATTGGCCAAGTAATAGGATTATTATTACTTACAATATACAAATTATAAACATTTATCAACCTTTCAATTGCAGAAGTAGTAGAGCTTTCAACTTTACCTAAAAAAGAATATAATGCAGTATCTATCAAAGAATCTGGCACTTGATTAAATTTAGATAAGCTCCTTATTTTATTTCTAAAATCATCTTCTGTAATATCACCATTTTCAAAAGCAGCAAAAAAGCCATCAGGAGTATTATTAAGTAAATACTTACCAAAATCATCTACTCCAATCTTACTAAAATTATTGATACAAGTTTCTCTACATAATGGAAGCATCACTCCTCCAAAATCAAAAATAATATTCTTAATCATTATTAATAGGCATTATAAATTAGATATTAGCCTAGTAAATAAACTACTCATCTTATCTGCTGCTGCATTTGCGGCAATAACAACATCATCTCCATCATTAACAAAATCTTCTGCAAAATCGTCATGCGCTTCGTTTGTAATAACAGACATACCAAATACTGGTATTGAACTATGTCTTGCTACAATTACCTCTGGCACAGTAGACATTCCAACTGCATCTGCTCCTATTGTTCTAAAGAACTTGTATTCTGAAGGAGTTTCATAAGTTGGTCCACTACTAGCTAAATACACGCCTTTTTGCAAGTTAATATTCTCCTGAGTAGCAATTTTTTCCATCATCCTAATTAAATTTAGATCATAAGGACGTGTCATGTCTGGGAATCTAGGACCAAACTCATCAAAATTTTTACCAATAAGAGGATTAACAAGAAGGTTAATATGATCTTTAATAATCATCAAATCGCCAACTTTATAATCAAAATTAACTCCACCTGCTGCATTGGATACAAAAAGGTAAGATATTCCAAGCACCTTTGCAACACGTATCGGGAAGCATACTTGCTCCATAGAATAACCCTCGTAATAATGAAATCTTCCTTGCATTGCTGCAACAAATTTTCCACCTAACATCCCAAAAATTAAATTGCCTTTGTGTCCAATTGCCGTAGATTTTGCAAAATGTGGAATTTCTGTATATGGTATTACTATTTGCTCTTCTATTTTATCTGCTAATTTACCTAAGCCACTACCTAGGACTATTAAAGCAAGCGGTTTTTTTAAGCCAATTTTAGTTTTAATATATTCGGCTGCCT
>CAXYUL010000276.1:0-2701 GCA_964292095.1 uncultured Bacteroidales bacterium
CTAATCAATGTAGCCAAGTGGGGTTTATTAAGTTTGGCTCTAGAATGGACTTATTCTTACCACTGGATACAGAAATACATGTAAAAGTTGGCGATAAAGTTACAGCATGTAGAAGCATAGTAGCAAAATTAAAGGACCAAGAATAAAAATAATTTACGCTCTATATCTGTTTCTTTTAATTCTTATTATAATATAGATAAAAGGGCTAAGCAAAATAAATACAATTAAAAAATGCCAAGATATGGCACCTATATTATTCCTATCTAAGCTCGTTAATATACCATTATCTTTAAAATTGCTTATATCCTCACTTTTTATATAATCTGCAAATGCAAGCCACTCTGCTACGGGTATTTCTACACTATCTTTGCGCATCACCACCATATCCTCTAAATTATCTACCTTATTTCCATTTCTATCTTTTAAAGTAGCCTTTAATATACCATAAGATTCTGTTCTTAATAATCCCAAAAGTTTAGCTGTATACATTCCAGAAACTACAGGATATAACTTACTGTTAACAATATCTTTCCCACCAACTTTAACCTTACACACCCTTGCAAACATAGGCCTATAGCTATTGTACTCAAAACTTAATCCATCAAAAAAAAGAAGGGCATCTTTAAAATAAGGGGCAATGCTGGCATTCAATTCACAAGCATCTTTAAGTTCCTTACCACTCAAATACGCCAAAACCAATGGGTAACCTACCCTCCCCTTAGAATCTGATCCTAAAGAAAGAATATTAAATACATCATTATAATTAACATATGAAGATTCTAATTTATTTCTAATGGTTCCATAAGGGATAACAGATACTAATTCATTTTCTTTTATTCCCGATATATTATCAATCACTGCCTTTTTATAACTTTTAGCAATTAGTGAGCCCAGTGCTAAGTTTCCATTTTTGTCGGGAAGTAAATTATAAGTATTTGATATGTGCGCAATGGTATCAAATGGGTAAACTCCAAATGAGGAGTAGAATTTTTTACTTACTATAGTTTTAATACTATCAAGCCATATTTTAATTTTAGGCTGCTCTCTATTTGTGTCTACAATAGGGATAAGACTATAGCTAAAGTGATTTTTGTTTGATAGACTATCTTTATATACGCTTACTTTACCCAAATAATTAGCATTTGCGCCAACATTACCAATAAGAGTATTATTTACCATTATAGGCGCCTTTAACTCTATATGATCGTGGCCACTAATAATAACATCAATATTGTCTATCTTATTAGCTAATATAGCATCTTCGCTTCTTAAAACAGATTTATTATGAAATGTTCCAGAGTGAGATAAAAGTACTATAAAATCTACATTAGCGTTTTTTAATTGTTTAACTATTGGTTTAATAGCATCTTTTGCTAAAGAATATTTAATATTTTCTTTATCTACAATAGATGAATATGCTTCTTTACCCATAACACCTATTATAGCTATTTTTAAACCATTCTTTTCTATTATTACATAGGGGCTAAAAGAAATTTGTTTTAGAGCATTATTTAACTTGCTAGAGTTAGCAAAAGATAGATTTGCGCAAACTAATTTTGGCAAGTGCCTCTCATTATTATAAGCAGTACTATACATTTTTGCTAAACTATCTAAACCTAAATCAAAATCGTGATTACCCATACAGATAGCATCGTAAGACATTTTAGCCATAGAGCGTAATTCAAAAGCATGAGAAACATAGATAGAATGAAATATTGTTCCCATTGCTATATCTCCTGCATCTACACAGATAAAAGCTTCCCCTTTATCTTTTGCTATTTGTCTTTCTCTTTCTATTTGGCTGGCTAATCTAGTATATCCCCCTACTATAGATTGACCTCCTATGCCTTTTTGTGAATACTCATTACTCCTAGCTAATGCTGATGAATGCATATCGCTTGTAAAAACAATAGTAAGTCTTTTAGATTGCCTATTATTAAGGGGAGACTCTGCAAAAGCCTCCCCTCCAATAAATAATAGCACTAAAAAAGAATAAAGAATCTTAATCTTTTTTTGCATATTATAGTAGTTTTATTATAAATATTTTGCCATTCCTTCTGCCATTTCTTTAGCTTTGTTTAAGGCAGCATTAGCAAAATTTTCTGAGTTATCTGCATAAATAATAGAACGAGAAGCATTTATTAAGATTCCACATTGCTTATTCATACCATTAATTGCAACATCTTTTATACTGCCACCTTGAGCTCCAACACCAGGTACCAAAAAGAAATAATCAGGACAAAATTGTCTTATCTCTTTAAGTTTCTCTGGACGTGTTGCGCCAACAAGAAACATAATATTGTCTTTTGTACCCCATTGCATAGATTCTTTTATCACTCTTTCATACAATGCCTCTCCTCCTTCTAAGTTTTTAAGCTCAAAGTCAGATGCAGATCCATTAGATGTAAGAGCAAGAATAATTGCCCACTTATCATTATATTTTAAAAATGGCTTAATAGAGTCTTCCCCCATATAAGGAGCAAGTGTAACGGCATCACATACTAAGGTTTCATAAAATGCTTTAGCATAGCGTTGAGCAGTATTGCCAATATCACCTCTTTTAGCATCTGCTATAATTAGAATATTTGGGTAATTATTCTTTAAATAATTTACACTCATTTCTAATTGCTGCCAACCCTTAATTCCTTCTGCTTCATAAAAGGCAATATTTAATTTGTATGCCACAGTATATGGTGCGGTA
>CAXYUL010000277.1:0-2693 GCA_964292095.1 uncultured Bacteroidales bacterium
ATTTAACGATAAGTTTGGTGGAGGTGGTGAACAATATGTGTCGGGAGGAAGAATAAATTTAATAGGTGAGCATACAGATTATAATGGAGGCTTTGTTTTTCCTGGAGCAATAGATAAATGTATAATTGCTCAAATTAAAACTAATGGGTTAAAGAGTGATAAAGGAAATGATATTGTAAGGGCTTATTCTTTAGATGTAAAAGACGAAAATAATTATGTAGAGTTTGATATTGTAGAGGATGCTGCTCCAAAAGAATCTTGGGCAAGATATATTTTTGGCGTTTGTAGAGAAATTCAAAAAAGGGGAGGCATTATTGATGGTTTTGATACTGTTGTTACTGGCGATGTACCTTTAGGTGCAGGAATGTCATCTTCTGCGGCTTTAGAGAGTGTTTATGCCTATGCATTAAATGATATATTTAAATTAAATATAGATAAGTTTGAGTTGGCAAAAATAGGACAAAGTACTGAGCATAATTATTGTGGGGTTAAATGTGGAATTATGGATCAATTTGCCTCTGTATTTGGCAAAGAAGATAGTCTTATAAGATTAGATTGTAGGTCTTTAGAGTACGAATATTTTCCATTTAGGCCAAATGGATATAAATTAGTTCTAATTGATAGCGTTGTTAAGCACCATTTGGCATCTAGTGTTTATAATAAGCGTAGAGATGGTTGTGAGAGGGCTAGTCCTGCCATAAGAGAGAATGTTGATTCTAATGTAGAGTTTTTGAGGGATGCTACAATAGACATGTTAGATAAGGTAAAGGATAAAATATCTAACGAAGATTATATGCGTGCAAAATATGTTATAGAAGAAATTCAAAGAGTTTTAGTAGTTTGTGATGCCTTAAAGAAGGATGATTACCAAACTGTTGGGCGTATGATGTATTTAACTCATTTGGGAATGAGCAAATTGTACGAGGTTAGTTGCCCAGAGTTGGATTTCTTAAATAGTGTTGCAATGGACTGTGGCGTTACAGGCTCACGCGTAATGGGTGGAGGATTTGGAGGGTGTACCATAAATTTGGTTAAAACTACATTGTATGATAATTTTGTTAGTACTGTGCTAGAAAAATATGCTAGTAAGTTTGGAAAGCAGGCTAAAGTTTACAATGTTGTGATAAGTGGGGGATCTAGAAAATTATAGTATTTAAACTTAGAAATATAATAAATTAAATTATGAGTCAAGTGCAAAAAAATATTATTAAAGAGGAGTTTTATGGCTTTAGTAATGATGGCGAAAAAATATTTTCATATTTGATAATCTCACCTTTGGGGGTGCAAATAAAGTTATGTAATATTGGAGCAGCCTTGGTTTCTCTTATTGTTCCTACTAGTAATAAAACTTTGTGCGATATAGTTTTAGGATATGATAATTTACTTTATTATATTGGAGATGGACCTTGCTTTGGAAAGGTTCCAGGACGTTTTGCCAATAGAATAGCAAATGGAAAGTTTAGTTTAAATGGAAAGACTTACCAGCTTCCTATTAATAATGGACCCAATCATTTACATGGTGGCCCAAATGGCTTTGCCAATAGGGTTTGGAACTCTAAAATAGTGGATGATAGCGTGGTCTTTACCTTATTTTCTAAGGATGGAGATAGCGGCTACCCCGGTGATTTGTGTGCGGAGCTTGTTTATAGTTGGAGGGATAGTAATTTAGACTCTGGCTTAGGCTCATTTACTATGAAGTTAAAGGCAAAATGCTCGGCTCCATGCCCTGTAAATCTAACAAATCACAGCTATTTTAATCTTAATGGGCATGCAAGTGGCTCTGTTTTAGATCATAGGCTAAAACTATATGCAAGTAAGTATTTAAGTACAGATTCTACGCTTATTCCTAATGCTAGTTTAGAAGATGTAGCCAATACACCAATGGATTTTAGAGAATTTAAGAGAGTTGGAGCTAATATGGCTAACTCAGAGTTTCTTGCAATTAAATATGGAAAGGGATTTGATTCTTGTTGGGTTTTAGATAATTGGAACGGTAATCCTTCTTTAGGAGATAAATCTGCTAATGGAAGTCTTAATTTGGCAGCTGAACTGATAGGTAATTTATCGGGAATAAAATTAAAAGTATTTACTGATAGTCCAGGTGTACAGGTTTATACAGGTAATTGGTTGTATGGTTGCATGAAGGCTAAGCAGGGGAGAGAGTACAAAGATTACGATGGGATAGCTATTGAATGTCAGAAGTTTCCCGATACACCAAATAAAAAAAACTTCCCCAGCTGTATAGTTGGTGCTGGGGAAGAGTATTTGAATACTATTGTTTTTGCTGTGTCTATTTAATAGATGCAGCAACAACATTAGCTACAAGGGCTCTTAGTCTTACTACACTACCAGTATCGTTTGGATGCACTCTGTGTGCTAAAAGGATTACTGCGGTATTTGATACTGGATCTATTATGATTGATGTACCTGTGTAGCCTGTGTGTCCAAAAGTTTTAGTGGGGTGAAACAAATTGCCATTGTTAGAGGCATAAGGAGAGTAGTTATCCCAGCCAAGAGAGCGCCCTAATGTACTTACCTCCTCTGGAACTCTAGTCATTGTTTCTACTGTTAGCCTGCCTAAAATTCTTTTGCCATTGTATTCTCCCCCATTTAGTAAGGCTGCAGCAATAACAGCTAAATCTTCTGCATTTGAAAATACTCCTGCGTTACCAGAGTTGCCGTGGTTCATTATA
>CAXYUL010000278.1:0-2682 GCA_964292095.1 uncultured Bacteroidales bacterium
TAATAAGGCAATAATAAGGAGTAAGAATATGTTTACCCTTGGAATGTGCTACTTTATGTTTAATCGCCCTCTTAATTTTACAGAAGAATACTTAGAGCGCAAATTTGCAAAAAAACCTAATCTTATCGCTCCTAACAAAAAAGTCTTAAATGATGGTTTTAATTACGCCCACAATATTCACGCTATACCTAATACATATAGAATAGCCCCAGCTAAACAAGAACCAGGCGTTTATAGAAATATTAATGGTAATCAGGCAACAGCTTGGGGTTTACTTGCAGCATCCGAAAAATCTAAAAGACCATTATTCTGTGGATCATACCCAATTACACCAGCTACTGTTATATTAGAGGAATTGGCTCTTAGAAAAGAACTTGGAGTAAAAACACTTCAATGTGAGGATGAGATTGCTGGTATTTGTACTTCTATTGGAGCTGCTTATGCTGGCAATTTTGCAGTTACAACAACATCTGGTCCTGGCCTATCACTTAAATCTGAAGCACTAGGCTTGGCTGTTATCACAGAGTTACCTCTAGTAATTGTAGACGTTCAAAGAAGTGGTCCCTCTACAGGTATCCCAACAAAAACAGAACAAACAGACCTAAACCAAGCCCTTTATGGGAGAAATGGAGAGTGCCCTATTATGGTAATGGCAGCTAGAACACCATCTCATTGTTTTCAATCTGCATTCTACGCAGGAAAATATGCAATGGAGCATATGATGCCAGTTATATTACTTACAGAAGGATTTATTGGAAATGGCTCTGAACCTTGGAAAATACCACAGATGAAAGATTTCCCAGAAATTAATCCTCCTATTATAGAAAAGTGTGAAGGAAAATTCCAACCATTCAAAAGAGATCTAGAAAGATACGCAAGAAGCTGGGCTCTTCCAGGAACAGCAGGATTGGAGCATAGAGTTGGTGGATTGGAAAAGAATGAGGCTGGAGCAGTATCGTCAGATCCAATAGTACATGAGAAAATGGTTGCAGCAAGAGCTGAAAAAGTTGCTAGAGTTGCCAACTTTATTCCTGAGCTAGAGGTTATTGGAGAACAAAGCGGAGATATACTTTTAGTTGGTTGGGGTGGAACATACGGACACCTATACACAGCAACTAAGGAGTTGCTTGCTAAAGGCAATAAAGTAGGATTTGCCCACTTTGATTATATAAATCCACTTCCTAAAAATACAGAGGAGGTATTTATGAAATTTAAAAAGATTATAGTATGCGAGCTTAATAGCGGACATTTTGTAAACTATTTACGCGCTATACATCCTAAGTTTACTTATAACCAATTAAATAAGGTTCAAGGTCAGCCATTTATAGTTCAAGAAATTGTAGATGCAGTAAAAGCTTTATAGTAATAAATTTCAAATAGAATACAACCATGAAATATACAGCACAAGATTTTAAAAGCGACCAGGAAGTTAAATGGTGTCCAGGTTGCGGAGATCACGCAGTTTTAGCCTCTGTTATAAAAGCAATGCCAGAGGTTTGCGAAGAATTAAATTATACTAAGGAAAGATTTGTTTTTGTGTCGGGAATAGGATGCTCATCTAGGTTCCCATACTACATGAATACTTTTGGCTTCCACGGAATTCACGGAAGGGCAACTGCTCTTTCAACTGGTATTAAAGTTGCTAACCCTACTTTAACTGTGTGGCAAATTACCGGAGACGGAGATGCACTTGCCATTGGAGGTAATCACTTTATACATGCTATTCGTAGAAATATTGATATAAATATACTTTTGTTTAACAATAGAATATACGGATTAACAAAAGGACAGTACTCTCCAACTTCTAAACTTGGCTTAGTTACTAAGACTTCTCCTTTTGGTACAGTAGAGCATCCTTTTAATCCAGGAGCTCTAGTTTTAGGAGCACGTGGAACGTTCTTTGCAAGAAGCTTGGATTCTGAGCTAAAATTAAACCAAGAGATAATGGTTCTAGCAGCTAAACATGATGGAACTGCTGTAATGGAGATGTTGGTTAATTGTGTCATCTTTAATGATGGAACTCACACAGATTTCTCAGAAAAATCTGTAAGAGCAGATCGCACAATAATACTAAGACATGGAGAACCAATGATTTTTGGAGCTAATAGAGATAAGGGTTTAGTGTTAGATGGACTAAAATTAAAGGTTGCAAAAATTGGAGAGAATGGCGTAACAGAAAAAGATATTTTAGTTCATGATGCTAAAACAGACAATATAGGTATACATAGTATGCTTGTAGATATGAAATACCCAGAATACCCTGTAGCCCTTGGCGTTATTAGAGATGTTGCAGATAAAACATACGATGATAACGTGAGAGACCAAGTATTAGAGGTAAAAGGTAAAGCAAAGATAAAAAATATAGATGATTTGCTACATTCTGGAGCAACTTGGGAAGTTAAATAATAAATTGAAAGTTAAATAACTTAATTTTACAAACAAAAATATAATATTTTATTATGAAAGCAGCTGAAATAATGGCCTCATTAGAAAAAAAATATGGCCATGAAAAAGAGTACTTGCAAGCAGTACACGAAGTTCTTGAGTCTATTGAAGATGTGTATAATCAACATCCTGAGTTTGAAAAAGCTAAGATAGTTGAGAGAATTGTAGAACCAGATAGGGTGTTTACATTCCGTGTTACTTGGGTAGACGATAAAGGAAATGTACAAACTAACTTAG
>CAXYUL010000279.1:0-2633 GCA_964292095.1 uncultured Bacteroidales bacterium
ACCTGGGTAAAAGGACTCGCGACACAAAATCACTTTAAAAACCTTTTACCCAAGTTTTCCAAAAAACAACTAAACTTTTTATTTCATATCAACTCTCAAATACAAATGGCCAAAATTTCCACTTATTATTTTTCCTCCCGATACGCTTTTTATAACTATTGGAAGCAAGTACTTTTTCCCTGCTTGCAAAGACGAAGTATTAATTTCAAAAATAGAACTACTAAGCCTTGTACCTGCCTTAATAACAAGACTAGGTATGGTATAAGTGCTACTAGGAAGTATAATATAAGTTCCAGAAGCTCCCAAAGATGTGTTATAGTCTGCTAACATATCTGGTCTAACATCTAATGTAACACTTATATCTTCTGTATTATCTTCTTTATAGGGGACAGTGTAATTTACAAGTAATTCAAACTGTACGTTCTTTGCAGGAGTAACAGAAGAAGCTCTTAAATAGTGATTTTTATATGGAAGCTCCACAACAGATTTCATATCATCCCAGTTAAAAAGAGGCTCGTCCTTTAAGCAAGATGTAGAAAACGACATTATAATTAACAAACTAAATATAGTAAGTATTCTCTTATTTATTTTCATAACTTTTATTTTTATTAATTAAGTATATTATAAATATGGCTCTGTCCTAGGCACTATTGGGTTTGCTTTATCCCAGAAAACTAGACTTTCATAAATATCAACATCACCTTGGGCTTTTACATTATCTCCATTAAGATTCCTTTCTGTTTGAGGATAAGGTAATTTACATATATTTTTATTTTCTTGCCCACTATGTGAAGACGATAAATGCGGTAAATCTACTCTTCTGTGCTCAAACCAACATTCTAATGGATTGTATCCTACCATACTTATCCATTTCTGAGAATGAATGGCCTCTAGCTTTCTCTCTTGAGTTTTCATCATAGACCAATTTACAAAATCGTTATTTTGAGCCAAGAAAGTTTTTGCAGCTTCATTTGCGCTAGTGGTAATTGCAGGCCTAACATTCTTTGATGGATAGCCTGTGTCTTTCATTGCATCCTCATGCCTTAACATGGCAGAAGTAACAGCTGCCTCGTAATATTCTTTTGCTTTAGCATCTCCACCAGGTATTAAACCCTTTAAAGCGGCCTCGGCTAAAAAGAAGCCTACCTCTGCCCCACCTATAATAGTAGTAGATTTAACTGCTCCAACATTTTTATTTGAACCTCTTGCAAGCAAGCCCAAGCCTATTTTACAAGTATAACTCATCCTAGGTGGCTGCATTTGTCCATAAGGTATTCCCACATAATACTCTTTACTTAGACCAAATTTCTCATAATCGGCTAAACCGTCAGAAGGACTTCCTAATGTTGGTCTTGGATCTGCATAAACTCTTAAACGTGGATCATTATTATCTCTAAGCATATCTATAAGTGTAGAAGTTGGCATATACTCTCTATGAGTACCAACCTCCCCACCTAAATTATTATACCCATAATTTTGATAGAAAATATTCATTTTACCAGACTCTACATAATAACCAGGATTCATTTCTATGTTAGATGAAATAGGTAGACATTTATCAACAATCTGAGTTAGAGCAGCCGATACATCTTGTACCCCAGACACTCTCATCAAGAGTCTAAGCTTTTGGCTATAAGCAAAATATAACCATAAATTTAAATCTCCTTTACATATAATATCTGCCTTTTTAATTACTGCCATATCTTGCTTACTTGCTATTGCTCCCTGCAAAGCAGCAATAGACATATCAATTCTAGATAAAAGACTAGCATAAACATCGCTATCTTTATCATAAGCAGGTGTAGGATACTCATTTGGTTGACAGGCCTGACTATAAGGGATATTTCCAAATATATCAACTAATCTTTGATAATTAAATACAGATAATAGCTCTGATATACCTTCTAAAGCCTGATTCTTATTTTCTTTAGATTTTTCGTATATAGATTTTAGATTAGCATTTAAAGTATAATAAGTTTCCCACCATCCATCAATATTTTGAGGAGTTAGTAAGCCTGTTAAAAAAACATAGGTACCAGAATACTCACCAGATTTAGTAAAATGATGCGCTAATATCTGAGAATTACTAGAATTAATAAGAATATCACTTAAATCATATTGACAAGAAGTAAGCAATAATTCTGGAGAAACATTGTCTTTAGTTGCATCATTAGGATTATGATTAATATCCATCCACTTTCTACATCCACCCAAAAGTAAAGTAGAAAGAATAACTATTATTAATATATTGTGTTTCATTTCTATAATTATTTAGAGTTTATTAAAAAGAGATTGTAACATTAAAACCAAAGGTTCTAGAGCCAGATTGCTTAGTCCCGCTCAAACCAGGAGCATTGTAGCTATCTGAACTAGAAAAATCGGGGTCACCCCAATAATTGGTAGAAGGAACCCACATAAATAAGTTTCTTCCAACTAATCCAACAGAAATTCTCTGAAAAAATTTAGTTTTCTCTAATAAACTTTCTGGCAAATCGTAATTCAAAGACAATTCTCTTAATTTCCATGATGCTGCACTAACAATTTGTGCCACCCTATTTTGTTTGTAAATACCATTCCAAAACGATTTTCCTCCAGAATTTACTGTAATATTCTCATTGTCCTAATAACTTACA
>CAXYUL010000280.1:0-2630 GCA_964292095.1 uncultured Bacteroidales bacterium
GATTATTGGCGAATTTTAAATGGCTATAAGGGTGAGTTTAGCTATGATGCTTTAAAGGCAGAAGATATTAGGTATGCAGATTTTAAGGCATTTAAAGATAAAGGGGTAATTTATTGCAATTTAAGAGATGGTGGTTTTTACGAAAATTCGCCAATGCAGCCAGATTTAGTGTTAAAAGATTTTATTAATGTGTTCCATCCAAGCTTATTAGAAAAAGATTATGAGCCTACATTCTATAAGTTGTTAAAATAGAGGGGGATGATGATGCAAAAAATAATTTTTAATAGAAGCAATTTGTTAATGACTCTTGTTTTATTATCTATTTTAGTTTTTGTTTTCCTTAATTTGTTGCTTGGCACGGTAAATATTCCAGTAAAGAGTATTTTCAATATTTTATGTGGTATTGGTGAACAAGATATAATTTGGGAGAATATTATTTTAAAATCAAGGCTTCCTCAAGCACTTACAGCTTTATTTGCAGGAGCAGGCTTATCTGTAGCCGGTTTGCTTATGCAAACTGTATTTAGAAATCCCTTAGCAGGCCCTTCTGTGCTAGGTATTACCTCTGGTGCAAGTATGGGCGTAGCCTTTGTTATTTTATTGTCGGGAATATTAGGACAAGCCTTAAGTAATTTGGGATTTTTTGGGGAGATTGCAATTTCTATGGGTGCAATTATTGGTTCTTTAGGTGTTATGGCTATAATTATTTATGTTTCTCAATTAGTTAAGGGAAATGTTACGCTTTTAATTATTGGGGTTATGATTGGTTATATTGCAAATGCTGTTATAGGTGTGCTAAAGTTTTTTAGTGTAGAGGAAGATATAAGGGCTTATGTTATTTGGGGACTGGGTAGTTTTTCTAAGGTTGCAGGTGGGAATATGCTTCTGTCTGTTTGTATTATGGCAGTACTTATTCCTTTGAGTATGTTGCTTATTAAAACTTTAAATTTGTTGTTGCTGGGCGATAGTTATGCTGTTAATTTAGGCTTAAATATTAAAAGAGCTAGGTTGTATGTAATTTCAGCGGCCGGTGTTTTAGTAGCTATTGTTACGGCATATTGTGGTCCTATTGTTTTTTTAGGCTTAGCTGTTCCTCATTTATGTAGGGCTATTTTTAAAACATCCGACCATAAAATTTTAATGCCTGCTTCTGTTTTTGTGGGGGCTTCTTTAGCTCTAATTTGTAATTTAATTGCAAGAATGCCTGGTTTTGAGGGAGTTCTGCCAGTTAATTCTGTTACAGCATTAATTGGAGCTCCAATTGTTATAAGTGTTTTATTTAGAAAGCGTAAAAATAGTATAGGGGAGTAATTTTACAAGCATGGATAATAAAGTTATAAAATTTGGCAGTAATTCTACGGTAGAAATTAAGAATCTTAGTATAGGTTATGTGGCAGAGCATAATAAAAAGGTGATAGCCAACAATATTTGTGCAAATATTAATAAGGGAGAATTAACGTGCTTGCTGGGTGCAAATGGAGTGGGAAAATCTACTCTTTTGCGTACATTATCTGCTTTTTTACCTAGTTTAGGGGGGGAGATTAATATATTGGGTAAAGAGATTAATACATATTCTGCTAAGGATCTTGCTAAGGTTTTGAGTATTGTTTTAACAGAAAAATGTGAACTTAGGAATATGGCAGTGGAAGATTTGGTTGGTTTGGGAAGGAGTCCATATACAGGTTTTTGGGGTACTTTAAATGAGGAGGATAAAAAAATAGTGAATTATTCTATAGAGCTAATAGGTATAAAAAACTTAGAAAAGCGTATGGTTCATACTTTAAGCGATGGGGAGAGGCAAAAGGTAATGATAAGTAAAGCATTAGCACAGCAAACGCCAATTATATTTTTAGATGAGCCAACAGCTTTTTTAGATTTTCCTAGCAAGGTTGAGATAATGCAGCTTTTACATTCTTTATCTAGAAAAACTAATAAAACTATATTTCTATCTACTCACGATTTAGAGTTAGCCTTACAAATAGCCGATAAAATTTGGTTGATGGATAAAACAAATGGCTTTGTTATAGGAACGCCAGAAGATTTGGCTATAGATGGGCATTTAAGTAATTTCTTTGCCAGAAAGGGGATATGTTTTGATAATGATACAGGCTTGTTTAGAGTAGCAAATGAATATACTAGTAGAATTAATTTACAAGGTAAGCATGGGATAATTCATTCTATGGTTAGAAAGGCTCTTCTTAGAAATGGCTTTTTAGCAGGTAGAAATGAGATTTCTGATACTAAAGTTATAATTGAGGATAAACAAGTTTATGAATATACTGTTATAAAAGCAGATGGAACTAAGCTATCGGCATTTAATATAGAACAACTTTTAGCATTACTTATTCGATAATTATGATTCTAAGTTTACCATTATTAAAGAGTGGTTTACAGTTATTGTAGCATAGCTTTAATAGCTCTTCTTTAAATTTGTTTAAATCGGTAGTGTTTAATTCTTTATATATTTGGTTTGCCATGTTAATATTATCAATAGCATTAATGGCTTGTTGACTACATTTAGCATTAAGAGCAATGCTTTTTACAAAAGATTTATTCATAGTGGCTAATTTGCTATGAGTGTCTAAAAAACCTTCTGCTAATTTAACTGCTTTACCTATCATAATGCCCAT
>CAXYUL010000281.1:0-2615 GCA_964292095.1 uncultured Bacteroidales bacterium
GTATAGTGCTGTCTATGCTAAGCTAAGTGAATCGATGGGCTCATACGCCAATTGGAGAGATAAGTATGAGAAAGAAACTCTAAGCGAGGAGCTAAAAAAACTTGCTGCTGCATGGAATAAAAACCTTACAGATAAAACGCATATAAGTGAACAACTTATTATGACAGAACAAGATATTAATAACCTGCAAACAAGATTGTTAGATTTAAATACAACAATAAAGGATAAGCAAGATAAACTATATTCTGTAAAAGCAGAATTAGACATACTTATTAGGGAGAGAAGAAAGGTATTAGATGGCAAGAGTGCAGATGATATAGAAAGAATGTATAGCAATAAGCAACAGACAGTTGCCCTTAAGTTTAAGCAAGCAAGTGAGCTACAAAATTCTCTAATTGCTAAAGGAGAGAATTTAGAAGGTGCAATTGCTCAATTATTAGAGAACGATGCTAGGCTAACAAATAGTGTTAACTTACTAGAAAAAGCTGTTTTATCTAGTTTGAATGAAAGGGAAGATAAATTATCTATAGAGGGTTTAGATGCTTTACTTTCTAAAGATAATAATTGGCTAAATTATGAACGTGAGGCTTTAGATAGCCTTAAAAGGGGAGAACTATCAGCTAAAACAACACTTATAGAAAGGCAAAGGGTAGCTAATGAGCACCAAAAAGCTCAACTAAAACCTAGTGAGCAAGAGAGTGAAGACTTTATTATTAACGCAATTAATGAAAAAACAATTGTTATTAATAATAGTAGAAAGAGAATAGCAGAAATAGATACACTATTTGCCAACCATCAAAAAGGAAAAGCTAAAATAGAACAGTTTAAAAATGACTTAGCCCAAAAGAGTGCTAATACAGAAAATTGGAGAAAACTAAATGAGCTATTTGGCTCGGCAGATGGTGCAAAGTTTAAGGTCTTGGCGCAGGGCTATACCCTAGATGTGCTGTTAGGCTATGCGAATAAGCATCTTAAAGATATTTCTGATAGATATTTATTAGAAAGAGTTTCTCCAGATTCACTATCCTTGCAAGTGGTAGATTTGGATATGCTCTCAGAACTTAGATCTGTACATTCTTTGTCGGGAGGAGAATCATTCTTAATTTCTTTATCTTTGGCACTAGGCCTATCCTCTCTTTCTTCTAATAGAATGAGCATAGAATCGCTATTTATTGACGAGGGTTTTGGCTCTTTAGATGCTGATACTTTGCGTGTTGCAATGGATGCTTTGGAACGCTTGCAAATGCAAGGGCGCAAGATTGGAGTTATTTCTCATGTGGCAGAAATGACAGAAAGAATCCCTACTCAAATTAGGGTAATAAAAACAACTAATGGTAGAAGTAGGGTAGAGGTAGTGGCTAGTAATTGTCCTTTAATAAATTAGGCCTTAGCTGTTTTGTCCTTGTAATAGCTTGTTCTTCTTGCCATGCAGATATTAATTTGGGATTACCGCTTAAAAGTACATCCGGAACACTCCATCCATTAAAAGAGGCTGGCCTAGTGTAGACAGGTGGAGAGAGTAGATCGTCTTGGAAAGAATCACTAAGAGCAGAAGTTTCGTCATTTAATGCTCCGGGGATAAGTCTTATTATAGAATCACAAACTATAGATGCTGCTAATTCTCCTCCACTTAGAACATAGTCGCCAACAGATATTTCTTTAGTAATAAGATGCTCTCTAATCCTATGATCTATACCCTTGTAGTGCCCGCATAAAATTATTAGATTTTGGTAGCAAGATAGCTTATTTGCCATTTTTTGAGATAATACTTCGCCATCTGGAGACATATAAATTATTTCATCGTAATTACGTTCTTTTTTAAGATCGTTAATTAAATTAAAGATTGGCTCAATCATAAGTATCATTCCAGCATCTCCACCATAGCTATAGTCGTCTACTTGCCTATAATTTCCTTTTCCATATTCTCTTATATCGTGAATATAAATTTCTACAAGTTTTTTCTCTTTTGCCCTCTTTATTATGGAGTAGTTAAATGGGCTTTCTAGGAGCTCTGGAACAACTGTTAGAATATCTATCCTCATATATGTCTTTGTGTTTATTATACTTATTTTAATGCAAAGATAAGCAGTTTTTTGTTTGTCAAATGCTAAAACTTTATATTATTGCTGTTTTTCAAAGTTTTTTAGTTATATTTGCGAGTTATTAATTTTCTTAGTTTTAAAACTATTAACATGGATAAAAATACTACCGCTTTAAACCAGGAGATTCAAATAGAAGACACCCAAAAAGAAATGCTAGAGATTAATGGTTCTCAAAAGAGTGAGAATCGTACAGAAGATCTTAAGGATTATGAACACGAAAATGCAGAAAATCAAGATGATCAAGTTCTTGGTGATAATCAGAAAGATTATTCTCAATTGAGCTTGAATGAAATTATTGTTGTGTTTCAGAATATGCTTGATAAGGGTGATCAGCAAGAATTATATAGAAATGCAGAAAGCATAAAGGCTGCCTTTTACAAGGTGCTTAAGAGAGAGAAAATTGCTTCTGGTGCATTTGTCTCTGTAGGCGAGACTACGGCACAAGATGAGATGGAAACAGAAGTTTCTGTTAATCCTTTTGCAGAGTTAGAGAGAGGTTTTAAAGAGCTATAC
>CAXYUL010000282.1:0-2597 GCA_964292095.1 uncultured Bacteroidales bacterium
GTTGTAAGGCTCTCTGATATTATAGAAAAGGCCAAAGGCTTTAATAAAGATGCTTATGTTGGAGGTGCTAAACTTACCAGAACCCTTACCAAAGAAGAAATGGCTAGGCTTGGTATTGCTATGGAAATAGCAAGAAAACAATCATCCGATACCAATGTAATAGAACTTCCAAAAATTGGTGAGCAGTTTGATATTGCAATAAATTTAGCTGATGCTGTTGCAAAGCCTGGTTCTTATGCCGATGTTGTACTAAGAGCAGGAGATATAATTACAGTACCAAAAATGAATAATACAGTAAGAGTGTCGGGAGCTGTATTATACCCAAATACTATAACCTTTATTCCTAATAAGAGAATTAGCTATTATATTTCTAATGCCGGTGGTTTAGTGCGTGGAGCTTTAAAGGGTAGAATGTATATTGTTCACATGAACGGTTCTGTTGCGCAGAAAGGTTCTAAAGACTTTATAATGAGGCCTGGTAGCGAGCTAGTTGTACCTATGAAAGACTATACCAAGCAAAGAGGTATGAGCGTGGGCGAGATAATGAGCATTGCTACATCTACAGCCAGTTTAGCAGCAATGGTTATGTCTATAGTTAATATAAGTAAGTAAATAAATATAAAAATCATGTCTAGTACTTTAAAAAAATTATCTAAATGGGTGGTAAGATCGCCATATCTAAGTAGATGGGTTGTACTGGCAATAGATAGCATTGCTAGTATGCTTGCCAGCTTATTAGTATATGTTGTAATAGCTTTTTTTATTAGATCATCTGCTCCTGGCTCTGCTTATTTAATAATTGCCTTAGTTTCATTTTTAGTAAGTGCTATTGTATTTGTTTTTTTTGGAACTTATAGGGGAATAATGAGGCATACAACCATGCAAGAAGTATCTCGCATTTTTGTATCGCTAATTGCAAAATCGTTAGTGCTTTATGTAATATTCTCTAGCTTTAGTAAATATTTTGGCATGACACTAAATTCTTCTAAAATAATGGTTGCCCAATTTAGCGATATTGTATGTTCTTTATTTATTTTGGTAACATTAAGAGTTATACTTATTTATGTGTACGAGCTTTTTTTACATTCTATAAATATTAATACAAAAAAAGTGTTAATTTATGGCGCAGACAATAAGAGCCTTGCCTTGGCTAACTATCTAACAAAAAACACTAATTCTGAGTATAGAGTATTAGGATTTGTAAAAGTAGATGATAATATAAGTAAATTAACCTTGCAAGGTATTCCATTATATACAGTAGATTCTGGTGTTTATTTTTCTAAACTAATACAAAAACTAGGAGTAAATGCATTAATATTTTCTTCTCAGTCTGCCGCTTTGCAAGAAAAAGATAGGCTAATAGAATATTGTGTAAACGAGGATATTAAGGTAATGTTACTGCCACAGCTTAGCGAGCTCTCTAGCGGAAGCGGTATTACTGCACAAATAAGAGAAATAAAAATAGAAGATTTACTTGGCAGAGAAGAAATTAAAATTAATATGGCAGAGATTAAATCTTTTTTAAACAATAAGGTGGTGTTGGTAACAGGAGGGGCAGGGTCTATTGGTAGCGAGCTTTGTAGGTTAGTTTCTAGTTTTGATATTAAACAGCTTATAGTCTTAGATAACGCAGAAACTCCATTACATAATATTCAGTTAGAAATTTCAGATACAGAAAAAGCTAAACATTTAGGAGCTTTTAATTTAGAGAGCTTTAATAAAAAATATAAGTTTGTAATTGCAGATGTGCGTGTAAGAGCTAGGATAGATAAAATTTTTGAATATTATAAGCCAGATATAGTATTTCATGCAGCAGCCTATAAGCATGTTCCTATGATGGAAGCTAACCCTTGCGAGGCTGTAAATGTTAATGTTGGAGGCACAAAAATAGTTGCAGAGTGTGCAGTTAAGTATAATGCAGAAAAAATGATAATGGTTTCTACAGATAAGGCTGTTAATCCTACAAATGTAATGGGTTGTACCAAACGTTTGGCAGAAATATATGTTCAAACCCTAAGTAAAGCCATAATTGCAGGCGAACTAGAGGGTAAAACCAAGTTTATAACTACTCGTTTTGGAAACGTGCTAGGTTCTAATGGTTCTGTGATTCCACGTTTTAGAGAACAAATAATGAACGGAGGCCCAGTAACTGTTACCCATAAAGATATTATTAGATTTTTTATGACAATTCCAGAGGCTTGCCGTTTAGTACTAGAGGCTGCAACTATGGGTAAAGGATACGAGATTTTTGTATTTGATATGGGCGAGCCAGTAAAAATTGCAGATTTAGCAAAAAAAATGATATCGCTAGCAGGCTTTAGACCCAATATAGATATTAAAATAGAATACACAGGCCTTAGACCAGGCGAAAAATTATACGAAGAAGTATTAAACTCTAAAGAATGTTGTATTGCCACAGAACACAAAAAAATATCTGTAGCAAAAGTTAGAGATTATAATTACGCAGAAATTATAAAAGATTTTAATTTATTAAAAGAGTGTGCAGAGCAAATGAATAAGATGGAAACAGTAAGAATTATGAAAGAGATTGTGCCAGAGTATATAAGGCAGTACAATAAAGGAGGAGAAGAACTTGT
>CAXYUL010000283.1:0-2584 GCA_964292095.1 uncultured Bacteroidales bacterium
TCCATGCCGGCAAAGCCCTCATTTCTATTTACATATAGTTTAGCATTTGCCACTACCACCTTTGATGCTTGAATAGTTTCAAAATTGCTTATCTCTGTCATCCTAGGGTACTTGTCTCCGTATTTCTCTTTTAGAGAGCTAAAGTGTGCAATTGTGTATTCAACTAAGTGGTTTAGCTTTTCTATAACGTCTTTCATCTCGTCCTCTAGCCTTAGAATCTTTTCTTCAACTTCTTTAACGTCAAATTTAGAAATTTTTCTAACGGGTTTTTCTACTAGTTTTAGAATATCTTCCATTACTATAGGTCTGCGAACAATAGTTTGATATTCTAGCATTTCTTTGTAAACTTGTTCTAGTTGCTCTTCCCAATTTTTTGCCTCTTGTTCTAGTATTCTATATTTTTTGTTTTCAAAGAATAGCTTTTCTAGAGAGTAGTAGTGCCAATCGTTCTCTAGTTCGTCTAATCTAATCTCTAATTCTTTCTTTAGCAGCGACATTGTGTAGTTGGTAGAATATTTTAAAATCTCATCTACCCCTATAAAGTGCGGTTGCCTGTTCATAATTACGCATGAGTTGGGCGAGATACTTAGTTCACAGTCTGTAAATGCGTAGAGAGCATCTATAGTTTTGTCGGGAGAAATATCATTAGAAAGGTGAATTACTATTTCTGCTAGTTTAGCAGTGTTGTCATCTATCTTCTTTATTTTAATTTTTCCCTTGTCGTTTGCTTTTATTATGCTATCAATAATTCCTGTAGAAGTTTTTCCGTATGGAATGTCGTTTATTATAAGAGTTTTTTTGTCTGCTTTGCTTATTCTTGCTCTTACTTTTATTACTCCACCTCTTAATCCTCTGTTGTATTTTGAGCAGTCTACTAATCCTCCTGTAGGAAAATCTGGCAAAAGTTCAAAATCCTCGCCTTTTAGGTAGGAAATAGAGGCGTCTATAATTTCATTAAAATTGTGTGGTAATATTTTTGAGGCTAATCCAACTGCAATTCCTTCTAGCCCTTGGGCAAGTAAAAGAGGAAATTTAACAGGTAAGTTTATTGGTTCTAGGTTTCTGCCATCGTATGAATTCATCCATTCTGTTGTTTTTGGATTGAATACTACGTCTAGGGCAAATTTACTTAAACGTGCTTCTATGTATCTTGGTGCGGCAGCACTATCTCCTGTGAGTAAGTTTCCCCAGTTTCCTTGACAATCAATAAGGAGTTCTTTCTGACCTAGTTGCACCAAAGCGTCGCCAATAGAGGCATCTCCGTGAGGGTGATACTGCATGGTTTGGCCAATAATGTTTGCAACTTTATTGTAGCGCCCATCATCAATTTTTTTCATGGCATGTAAGATCCTCCTTTGCACTGGTTTTAGTCCATCTGAGATGTGAGGGACTGCCCTTTCTAAGATAACGTATGAGGCGTAATCTAAAAACCATTCTTTATACATTCGGGTGAGTTTGTATTTGTTCTCACCGTCCTGTATAAGTTTTTCGTATTTGCCTATACTAACATCATCATCTTGCACAGAGCTAAACAATTCTTTGTCCTCGTCAGCTTTTTCTTCTTCTGTCTGCCCAAATTTTGTACTTAGAGATTCTTGCTGGGAGTTTAGCTCATTGTTATTTAATTCCTTGTCTAAATCACTGTGTTGATCTATGATGTCTGCCATATTAAAATAGTTATTCGTATTTAGTGAAGCGCAAATTTACAAAAAAAATAGGAATTTTAATCCTGAATATAGCCGAATTTTTTGAGTTCCTTTTTATTTTCTCTCCAGTCTGAGTTTACTTTAACAAACATTTTAAGAAACACCTTTTTATCAAAAAATCTCTGCATATCTTTTCTGGCTTCTGTTCCTACTCTTTTAAGGGATAGCCCTTTAGGCCCAATGATTATTCCTTTTTGTGATTCTCTAATAACGTAAATTACAGCATCAATGTTATAAATATCTTCTTTTTCTTCAAAACTTTCTATTACTACCTCTGTGCAATAAGGAATTTCTTTATTGTAGTTTAGTAAAATTTTTTCTCTAATTATCTCAGAAGCAAAAAATCTCAAACTTTTATCGGTAAAAACATCTCTGTCATACCAAGCGTGTTGCTTTGGCAGAAGTTCTACTATGCGATTTAGTAAGGTATTAATGTTAAATTTGTTTAAAGCAGATGCTGGTAGTATTTCTGCTTTAGGAACAAGATCGTGCCATTTGTTAACTAATTCTATTACATCTGCCTGATTAGATTCATCTATCTTGTTAATTACAATTACAACAGGGCATTCAATTTTATTTAGCTTTTCTACGTATTCTATGTTTTTGTCTATTTTTTCAACAACATCTGTTACGTAAAGTATAATGTCTGCATCGCCAATAGCTGTGTTTACGAAACTCATCATGCTCTCTAGAAGCATATAGTTTGGCTTTAGAATACCAGGGGTATCGGAGAAGACTATTTGATAATCTTCCCCGTTTACTATTCCCATTATTCTGTGTCTGGTAGTTTGAGCTTTGGCCGTAACAATTGATAATTTCTCTCCCACAAGGGCATTCATTAATGTAGATTTTCCAACATTTGGATTTCCAATAATATT
>CAXYUL010000284.1:0-2565 GCA_964292095.1 uncultured Bacteroidales bacterium
TATTTTTTTACTTTCCCTCAAAAATTGTCTAATTACCTTCATCATAGCTTTGTCTTGACTCATTCCTTCTTCTATGTTTTTATCTACCATAGATTTAAAACGCTCCAATTGCTCTGCAACAACAGTATTTAGAATAAATATTGTTGATGCTACATTACAAGAAGAGCCAACAGCTCTAAATTCAAATCTATTTCCTGTAAAGGCAAATGGTGAAGTACGGTTACGATCTGTATTGTCGGGAAGAATCTCTGGAATCTGATTAACTATGTGTAATTTAGACCTTACTTTTACCTCTTTATCAGATATACTTGTTAAGTTTTTATCACTTAGGTTCTCAATAGATTCTACTAAACGAGTTAAAGTTTCCCCTATAAATATACTCATTACTGCCGGCGGAGCCTCACCCCCACCTAAACGGTACATATTATTTAATGAGGCAATACTACTCATTAGTAGATGGTGATGCTCGTAAACTCCACGCATAACAACTGAAAAGAAACTTAAAAATTGCAGGTTCGTACGTGGAGTTTTACCTGGTGATAATAAATTTACTCCTGTATTTGTTACAATGCTCCAATTACAATGCTTGCCAGACCCATTCACTCCCGCAAATGGCTTTTCGTGAAAAATAACTTTAAGTTTGTGCCTTTTAGCTATTTTTTTCATTATTATCATCATCATCAGATTCTGATCAGACGATATATTAGCCTCACCATATACTGGAGCAAATTCAAATTGGTTAGGGGCAACCTCGTTATGTCTTGTTTTAAGAAGTACTCCTAATTTATAAGCCTCTGTTTCAAAATCTTTCATAAAGGCAACAACTCTGCTTGGTATAGCTCCAAAATAATGGTCTTCTAATTGTTGATCTTTAGCCGCTGTATGTCCTAATAGTGTTCTATTACAAATCATAAGATCGGGACGTGCTCTATAAAAAGCTTCATCTACAATAAAATATTCTTGTTCAATTCCCAACATAGTATTAACACGAGTAACATTTTTGTCAAACATTTTACAAATTGCTACTGCTGCTTTATCTACGGCTGCTATAGATTTTAGATGAGGCGTTTTTTGGTCTAGCGATTCTCCTGTATATGCTACAAATACTGTTGGTATACATAAAGTTTGATCAATTATAAAAGCGGGAGAACTAGCATCCCATGCAGTATATCCTCTAGCCTCAAAAGTGTTTCTTAATCCTCCGTTAGGAAAACTAGAGGCATCTGGCTCCTGTTGAATTAGTGCGCTTCCTTTAAAATTTTCAAAAACTCCTCCTCCTATCATTGGATCTATAAAAGCTTCATGTTTTTCTGCAGTAGCATCTGTTAGCGGATGAAACCAATGCGTGTAATGAGTTGCTCCCATTTTTACAGCCCAACTCTTCATTCCGCTCGCAATTTGGTCTGCCATGTTTCTATCTATTTTTACTCCAATGTTTATTGCATCTTCAACTGCCTTATAGGCCTCTTGAGATAAATAACATTTCATTTTTTCTAAATTAAAGACATTTGTTGCAAAATATTCAGAGACTGGTTTGTCTTCTATGAAAAAACGTTCTGCTTTGTGGCTTGAGAATTCTTCTAATGCTCGTGTTCTAAAAGTGCCCATAGATAAATTTATTGTATTAATTTAAAATATTACATAAAAACGCGTAATAATTCGCAAAAATAATGTATTATTTTTAAATATTATACAGTTTTAATTAAAAATTAGAGATTTTTTGTGCTTTTTTTTAAATAATTACAAAAACATAGGAGCAAGGATAATTCTTAAATAAAATACTTCCTAATTGCTATTTTTGCTTTTTTATATTACTTTTGTATGCAAAATAAAACTTATTCTATGAAGCTCAGTATACTAAAATCTACTACAATTTCTTTAATTATTCTATTATTTCTAAGTTCTTTTAGCCTACCTGGTGCTAAAGATAAAGCACAGAAATACATTGATAGAGAACTTAAAACAGATTCATTATTTAATAATGCCATTGTTGGTATTTGTGCAATTAATGAACAAGGAGAAAAAATTGCACAATGGAACTCTAACCTTCCTATGCTTACAGCCTCTACCCTCAAAACGATTACAACTGGAGTAGGTTTGCACTATTTAGGCTCAGACTTTAAATTTACCACTAGAATTTCTTACAGCGGAACTATTAAGGACAGCATACTTAATGGCAATATACATATAATTGGCGGGGCAGATCCCACATTAGGTTCAGAAGATACAGTAGCTTTTAAGGTTGATTCTATTTTTGGAATTTGGGCAAAGGGAATAAAACTATGTGGAATTAAGCAGGTTAATGGAAATATAGTTGCAGATGATTCTTATTTTAAGAGAGAGATGCTTCCCGACACTTGGTCTTGGGGAAACCTTGGTCCATATTACGGCAGTGCTGCAAGTGGACTCTCCTTCTTTGAAAATGCTCAAAAATTTATACTAAAGCCCGGAAAAAACATAGGTGATAGTGCTAAAGTTGAAGCCATATATCCATATGTACCAGGTCTTAAAATAATTAATAAAGTGACAACAGGAGCAGCAAAAACAGCCGATAAAAGTGCTTAC
>CAXYUL010000285.1:0-2562 GCA_964292095.1 uncultured Bacteroidales bacterium
GCTGCACAAGCACCCATCGGCATATGTGCTGCCAATCTAATTGCTGTCTAAAATTATAAGCATTATACTCTTGCACACTTGTAGATAAAATATCTCCATAAGGCAAGTTATAAACTACTCCTGTGTTAGGTGAATATGTAGCCAAGCCGTTTACTTGAGAGCGTACTGCATAAGAACTCTTATCTTTAAGTAATGAGTATTTATCATTAGCATATTCATACTGAAACATTGCAGAATATCTTAAATAATCACAAAACTTTATACTTAATTTAGCTAATGTTCTATTGGAAAAAGTACGGGTTTGGCTAATATTTTTCCCTATTTCTTCTAGCGGAGTAATGTCCATGCTATATAGTCCATATTTATCAATAGTATTTTGTTTATCCTCGCTCAATCTATCTGCAGACGTACTTGTATAATACGATCCATCTGAATTTACTAATGAATTATATGGCAAGTATGAATAACCTGGACTTGTAACACTATAGCTTTGAGCTTTATCATTACCAAATTTTATGTATGTACCAATCTCAAATTTTAGCCATTTGGTAATATCTGTAGAATTCATAAAATTTAGGCCAATATCGTCATTTTTAGAATAGATATCCTCTAATATATTATGCTTATATGTGGCAGAAAAGTTAAAATTATTAACAGCAGATGATTTCCCTATACTTAAATTATATTGTTGTGATATAGCATTCCTCTTTGCGTATTTTTCTAAGTCATTAAAATAATTATATCCTTTTGATGATAGATTATTTAGATAATTATCAACTTCTGATGCAGACATATATCCTGTATAAGCTTTTAAAATAGCTTTAATACCATCATTATTATAAACAGCATTCTTTAGTGTATTATCAGCATATGTTGCTGCATCTGATCCTTTTAAATTTTTATTCTGCTCTGCCCATTCTCTTTCCAAATCTATTATATCAGCAGAGTTTGTGAGTCTATCTGTATAATATTTATATGGAGTAATTGTTAGGTTTGCAGAGAAGGAAATATTAGTTTCTCCTTTTGATGCTTTCTTTGTTACTATGACTATCACACCATTTGCAGCTCTCGCTCCATAAATAGAGGTAGCAGATGCATCTTTAAGAACTGTTATGCTTTCTATGTCTTCCATGTTAAGATCGGGTAATTTTTCTTGAAGGCTACCATAACTAGTATATCTGGTATTCTCAACTGGAAAGCCATCTATTACGTATAGAGGAGATGCCACGCCTTTCATTGTTGTAGTTCCCCTTATTAGTCCATTACTAAATCCAGCTACTTGTCCATCTAATAGGGTGCTAAGATTATTTAGCCTTTGCAATTGAAGCTTCTCTGGTGAAATTTTAGCAAAAGCTCCTGTAGAACGCTCTTTAGAAATAGTCTGGTAACCCGTTACAACAACTTCGTCTAAAACCACAAGATCTACTTGCATATTAAGGTTATACTCTAAATTATCATCAACAGTAATCACAGACTCTTCCATTCCAATAGAGTTAATTAATAAAACATCTCCTTTATTAGCTACAATAGAATACATTCCATTAATATCTGTAGCTACATGTTCTCCTGTGTTCTTGTTTTTTACAGAAGCACCTGCAATAGGTACTCCTGCATCATCATTAATTAGCCCGCTTATTTTCGTGTTTTTTGTTTTGTTAAGACTTGTTTTTAGATCTTTGTCTTGTAAGATAATTTGTTTTCCTTTTACAGTATATAAAATATCTGTTTCAGAGAAAAGGTGTTTTAACATTGCGTCTAGTTGTTGAACTGTACCAGAGTAAGTAAAATCTACTTTTTTATTTAAATCCTTTAAGAGATTAGAATAAATAAATGAATAGCCGCTTTGTTTAGAAATTGTTGTGAGTATCTCCTTAAGAGGAGTTTCTTTTAAACTAACACTAACATTTTGTGCCTGAGTTGTTAATGTAATAAAGAGGAAGAGGTATAAAATAGGTATCCTCGCCCAGAATCTTTTAAAATTAGCTTTTGTCATAATACAATATAAGGTTTATTTATCACACTTATACCCAAAGTCCTAATACACCCTAAATAAAAATATATATTTTTATCTTTTGGTTAAAATTACCTTATTGCCAATAACTGTATAGTCTATGTAGCTTACCATTTTCATAAACTCCATAATTTGCACAATAGATTCAGAATTAAATTGTGCCGTAAATTTATAGTCTAAAATAGAATTGTCTTTAACCTCTATAGAAACTCCATGCCAACGTTCTAGCACCTTTACTACATCAGCTAATTTTGTGTCGTTAAAGTTTAATTTACCTTCTTTCCACAAAGAAAATTCTTCTGGATCATCTAATTTTACAACATCTATTTCGCCCCTATCCTTAATAGTTAGGGTTTCACTTGGTTTTAATAAAGCATGAGAAATTCTATTGTCCCCCTTATCTTTAAATACTTCTACACTTCCACTATAAAGTGTAACACGAACATCATTATCGTTGCTATAGTTTTTAAGATTAAATTTTGTTCCTAAAACCTTTACTGTAAAATTGTTTTTGCCATTAATAATCATTGGTTTTAAAGAATCTTTAAACA
>CAXYUL010000286.1:0-2560 GCA_964292095.1 uncultured Bacteroidales bacterium
TTCTAAGTTCAACCAATTTTTTTACGGTTGGATTATTATCAAATTCTCCACCAATACATTTTTGATTATATGCCTTCCAAACTTTTTCTCTTAGCTCTCTTTTCTGGCTATATTGCATAAATGGGCCAAAACTAGGATGTTGTAATGTTATTACCCAACCGCTTAAGTTCCTGTTTTTTGCTTCTAAAGCAGCAGCATCCACAACAAATTTTGGTAGACCAGCTAAATCTAAACTATCTGTGATATTAAGAAAATATGCATTTGTTGCGCCAAGCACATTTTTCCCAAATTTTAGAGAAGCTAAACTTAACTCTTCTTGAACTTTTTTATACTTTTCTTTATCTTCTGCAGATAAATTTGCTCCATTATCTATAAATGATTTATAAGTATTCTCTAGCAATTTAGCATCTTCTTTATCTAAATTTAGATTAGCCTTATTCTCATACACCTTTTTTACTCTTTCAAATAATTTTTCATTTAAAGGAATAGACATAGAATACTCGGTAAGCAAAGGCGAAATCTCTTCTGCTATTTGTTGCATTTGGTCGCTGGTATTAGCCTCGTTAAGGTTAAAGAATATTCCTGATACATCACTTAGGGTGCTTCCAGCATATTGAAGAGCTACAATTGTATTCTCAAAATTAGCTTCTTCTTTGTTATCTACTATTGCAGCAATATCTTTTTTACCTTCTTCTATAGCTGCTTTAAAGGCAGGAATATAGTCTTCTACCTTTATTTTGTCAAAGGCAGGTGCTCCATATTTATTTGTAGATGGAGTAAGTAGTGGATTTTTCATTTCTGTTTTGCAAGAGTTAAAAATCACAGCACAAGCGGCTGCTACAAGCATTATTTTATACTTCATTTTTATTATGTTTGTTTTTAATTTGTTTGTATCACAAGGTATTTTGTTTGTTCCCAAAAAGCATCCGGATCAGATATAGTAAGTATCATCTCATCAGCAGAAGATTCTAAGGAGTATGTCCCTTTTGGGTGAATAGATATAATCTTTGCTTTTTTAGCATTAGTGTTAATTATATTTATTTCTCTATAATCTATTTTAACAAAAGCATCCTTCTCTGACTGATAAGAAATTTTTGAGGATTTAAATAAACCTCCTTTTGTTAAAACACCAGCTTCTATAAGTTCATCTTTACTTCCAACAATGTAATATACAGAGTAGAGCTCTTTTTCTTGATTAGATACTTTTTCTTTAAGAGCACTTCCTTCTGAGTGTAGGTTAGATACTTCGCTCTTTAAATTAGAAACAATTTGATCTAAAGAAGATATTTGTTGAGATTTAACATTAATAATGGCATCTTTTTCTTCTAATTGGCTTGTAAGAAGGGTAACTAGCTCCATTTTTTGTTTTAATTCACTTTGGATTGCACTTAATCTTTTCTTATATTGCTCCGACTGTATTTTGTTGTCTTTTCTTAATTTACTTATATCGCTTTGATATTGTTTAATTGCTTGAGCAATAGCTGCAACATCGTCCTTCATTTGGCCTCTAGATCCCTCTGGAACTTCTAAACCCTGCTGAGATCTCATTGCTAATATGTTTTCACTCTCTCTAATAGATTTTAGTCCCTGCTCAACTTCATTAAGTGTGGCAAAAGCCTCATCTAATTCACCAGATTGGTAGCCAAAGTTAACCTGTAGTGAATCTAATTTGGCTTGGAGAGCTTTATATTTAGCAGAGTTCTCAACACATGAGCTACTTGCTAATGTTAGTCCAATGAGTGCAAAAATAAAATATACTCGCTTCATCTTTTAATAGTTTTAATACCATTTATTTATTAATCACCAAATTAACCTTAGCCCTAGATTTAATACAATATAATTAGACACATTTTAACAAATAATCCTACGGTATAGGTCACATTAATGGGCACCAAATTTAGATAAAAATTTGCAAAAGCGAACTATAAATAAAATGATTCTTAACATTAAATTATTATTTTCGTCATAAATTAAGCAGCATTTAGAATATATTTCTTTAATCTCTTCTATAGAATTATATTTTTTTCTTTTATTTCTGTAGCTTTGGTTGTTATAAAATAATCTACACGCGTCTGAACAGAACTTTTTATCACTCCGTCCCACAATCCTCCTATTGCATACCAAACAATTTTTTTCTTGCACTATATTCTCCATACAACTTATATGTTTTTCATAAAAATTTTTACTATTCTTAGTAAATGTTTATGTGGCTTTACTTTACAAAATAAGCTCTTTATTCTTTAAAATAATCTAAAAAGCAACCTGATAAATTACTTGTAGGGATTAATTTTATACTTTTATATTATTGCTTCTTGTAATGCTAAGGATATCAGTATTATTACTACATCTTGTTGGTTTTGTTATGTAGATATTTATTTAATATAATTTTCTATTAAAAATTGTATAATGTTGTTTTTGCTAATTATTTATTGTTTTTGCTTTTGTGTTAAACAATTAGATACGTTTATAATTGTTTAGATATTTATAATGTAATTTAAATACAGTTTATTTTGTAGAAAAAAAGAGATTAGTTAATCAATTTAAAAACAACAAAGCAATG
>CAXYUL010000287.1:0-2552 GCA_964292095.1 uncultured Bacteroidales bacterium
GATGAAATCTTCGAAGAATTCCTTTTCGGCGGAAATATAAAGAGTATCAATTTTTAACCCCTCTTTTGTCATGTTTTCTTGCGATCTGGCAGAATTAAAAAAACACAACAAAAGAAGGACCAACACACATTTATTTATCATATTCTACAAAGTGCAACATTCTAGGGTAAATGCCAACTTTCTGGCTGACAATCTCTCCATTTTTAGCGTATTTCCTTACATATCCTCTCTGAGCAGAATAATCTAAACAATCACAAACAAATACTTCACCTGCAGGTGATACTCCCATACCATACATCATTCCTAAATCCTCTAACTCTTGGTATTTAACAAGTTCCTTAGTATTTATATTAAATTTACAAACAACTTGATAATCGTTTTTAGCTCCTTTTAGTGTACCAACATTAAAATATAAATTTTCTCTACCTGCATCAGAATCCATTCTTGCAAAAGAAGAAAGATTAGTAAAACATCCCTCCTTATATTCCTCAGAATTAGAAGGTATTAATGGCAATACGTATTTATATACAACCTTCTCACTAACAGGGTCTATACACAATAATATACATTTTCTAAACTCACTGGCTAATGCCCAAATTTTATTATTTTTGTCTACTATCATTTTTGCTGTACTAATAACGCCACCCTCCATATCTGCAACAGAGCGAATTGCATCTGTTTTAATATTATTATTATCAAATACAAAGATATCTGAGCCACTTGCTCCAAAAACTTTATTATTTACTGTTACCATTTTTTCTATCCTTCTATCTATCTCAACTACATCAACAACCTTATTAGTATTTAAATCTATTTTAACAACTTGGTTTTGTAAGTCTGAGACTAAGGCATCGTTATCACTTAATTGGACCATAAATCTAGGAGAACCATTTAAGTCTTGTGCATCGTAATTAATAGTAGCTACCGATTTAAAGGTGCCTGGCTCAACAACCTCAATTTTTTTAGAATTATTTAATACAACATAATACTTACCCTTAATGTAGCTTATAGATTGAGCAACATCGCCTAGGGGCCTATCATTAACCTTTCTAAAGATATCATATTCACAAGAGCCATCGTCGTAAACAACAGATATCGCTGCAGTACCTTTAGTCCATTGACCTTCATTAACTACTAGATAATAAGGTTTTTTACTTGTAATTTCTTCTCCAACATTATCTTCTTTAGAACAAGAGAATAATGCAACACCACACAAAAGTGCAAATAGAATTTGTTTAATTTGTCTCATTTTTTTAAAATCTAAAACAATAAATAAAAGTGCAGTAAACCAAGTAAGAAAATAGACCTATAAGGAGATATAATCGAACCTTTATTACCTACACCCGAAGTAAATAAAAATTTATAATTGATATATGGCAGGTTTTCTGACTCACTCCGCTTTACACGCCTTCCCATTCTTGTTTTTGAACAGTGGCCTAAGAAATGTAAAAAATATAGAGTATACAGCTGCGGGTACAGTTACGGCATTTGACCGTATTCCCTCTAGGCAAAAAATATTGCCTCACCATATTTCGCTTGCAAATGTATATGTTTTTTTTGAAACAAAAAAACTGTTAAAAAAAAAATTAAACAAACAACTAATAAATCTTTGTTAGAGCTTGCTGAACCTGCTCATCCAAAATATAGTCGTCGTACTGCATATATCTATCAATCATGCCTTTTGGACCAATTTCTATAATTCTATTAGCCACAGAATTAATAAACTCGTGGTCGTGAGATGTCATTAAAACAACCCCTTTATAAGAAATTAAACCATTATTAAAAGCTTGGATAGATTCCATATCTAAGTGATTAGTAGGAGAATCAAGAATTAAGGTATTGGCCTTTTCTATCATCATTCTAGCTATCATACATCTCATTTTTTCTCCTCCCGATAAAACATCAACTGCTTTATAAATTTCATCACCACTAAATAGCATCTTGCCTAAGTAGCCTCTTAAGAACAGCTCACTTGTATCTTCGGAGAATTGAGATAACCAATCAACAATAGGCATAGAGGTATTAAAAAAAGGAGCATTGTTTAAAGGAAGGTACTCTTTGTTTATAGTTACCCCCCAGTTAATGAGTCCTGTGTCGGGAAGATCATTACTAGAAAGAACCTCTAAAAGTGCAGTTACCGCCCTTGGTTCCTTAGATAAAAATACTACTTTTTCTCCCCTCTCTATTGTAAAAGCTAAATTTGAGAACAAACATTCTCCATTTACCGATTTGCTTAAATCATCTACCGATAACACTTTTACGCCTGGCTCCCTATCTACCTGAAAAATAATACCTGGATACTTTCTCATAGATGGCTTAATTTCCTCTACACTAAGCCTTTCTAACATTTTCTTTCTAGATGTTGTTTGTCTAGACTTTGCAACATTGGCACTAAAACGCTGAATAAATTCTAAGAGTTCTTTCTTCTTTTCCTCTGCTTTCTTGTTTTGTTGAGCCAATTGCCTTTGAGCTAGTTGACTAGATTGATACCAAAAGCTATAATTTCCAGAATATAAGTTAATATCGTTATAATCTATATCTAGAATATGAGT
>CAXYUL010000288.1:0-2547 GCA_964292095.1 uncultured Bacteroidales bacterium
GACCAGAAAGAAATAATAGAAACCAGAGAGGTTCTAGGCCAGCAAGAGGGCAGAATATAGCCTCTGGTTCTAATTCTGTAATTGGAGATAGACCTCCAAGGGATGCTAGAGATAGTAGGGCTCCTAGGGATAATAGAAAAGAAGGTGGAAGAAATTTTACCCAAAGGAATAATAATGGAGATAACAAGGGCTAATATATTAGTAGCTATTACTGCTTTTTGTATTTTTTGTAATTGCAGCAGGCCTATTAAAAATTCTGACTACGTATCTATTGACCCTATGGTTGGATGGCAAAGTGATTCAATTATAAGTTTATCTCTAGAGTTTCCATACGATAGTTTGCAAGCACTAGATTTGTATATTACGCTTCAGATATTAAATAACCATCTACTTACTAAAGAAGATGAAATTGTTTTAGATATAGATTTTATATCGCCAAAAGAACATAATTATTTTGATTCTGTTGAGCTTCCAATTGCAGGAACTGGCTCTGGAACTAGGATGGAAAAGAAAAATGGTATTATAGAGTTAAGTGTTCCGTACATAAAAAACATAAAAAATAGAGAAACTGGTATTTGGACTTTTAATATTAAGAAAAATATTAGCTGTAAGGCTTCTAATAATATTATTGGTTTAGGCCTATTTTATAAAACAAGGAAAAATGAGCGCTAAAGATAAGCTTAGAAAATTTAGAGAAAATGAGTCATTCTCATGTTTATACCAACCAACAACACAAGAAGTATTAAATAAAGATTATTCCCTTAAGGGTAAGTGGGGAAGAGAGGTGTTTAAAAACTCAAATCCAATAATTTTAGAATTAGGTTGTGGAAAAGGAGAATATACAATAGAGCTTGCAAAAAAATTTCCTAATAATAATTACATAGGAATAGATATTAAAGGGGCAAGATTGTGGAAGGGCGCAAAGTACAGCACAGAGCACTCTTTAAATAATGTTGCTTTTATAAGAACGAGGATAGATTTTATAGACAGTATATTTGATAAAGAAGAGATTTCTCAGATTTGGATTACCTTTCCAGATCCTCAGATTCAAAAGCATAGGAAAAGGTTAACAGGCCCTATGTTTATTGCCAGATACCAAAAATTCTTAAAGCCAGATGCAATTATTAATCTTAAAACAGATAGTAGATTTTTATATGAATATACTTTAGCTCTTTGTAACTGTAATAACTTTAATGTATTAGAAGCAGATAATGATATTTATGGAAATAAAAACTCTAAAGAGGTTTTATCTATTAAAACATTCTATGAGGCTCATTATTTGCGCTTAGGCCTTAATATCACCTATTTAGCATTTAATCCAAGTAATGCTGATAAATTAGTAGAACCACTATGGGATGAGGTGTATTGGGAGGAAGAAGAAAAAAAAGGAAGGGAGTTGAGCAGGGCAAATAAGGGATAGTTGTACATAATAAAAGAGAGCTTGTTTATTGCTCTCTTCTACCAACATAAAGAGCTAGTTGTTCTAATCTATCTAAAGAAATCATATTCTTTTTATTAGGATAAGTTAGCTTTTTTAATTCTTCTATGCAATCTTTTGCTTGTTTAGAATGGGCGTAAAGTTTAGCCTTTGCATACTCAAGCCCTTTATAGCGTTCTACATAATCAAAGATATATTTTACTAAACTCTCTTCTTCGTTGCACTTTAAGAGCATTTCTCTTATCTTATCTGCTTCGTATTTGCTAGAGTTTGCCATAGCTCCTAATAAAGGGAGGGTGATTTTCTTTTCTTTAATATCTGCGCCAAACGATTTGCCAGTATGTAGATTTGGAGAGTAATCTAAAATATCATCTTGTATCTGAAAAGCTATGCCTAAATGGTAGGCAAAATTTCTAATTAATGATATTTGAAATTCTGATGCGTTTACAGAAATAGCAGCACTTTCCATTGTTGCCATAAATAAAGAAGCTGTTTTTTTATGAATTATGCTATAATAATCTTCTTCTGAGGTGTCGGCCGAGATAGCCTTTTGCATTTGGAAGAGTTCTCCTTCTGCTAGTTCTCCAACAGTATTTGTATAGCACATAAGTATTTCTGTAGTGCAACTTTCAGTTAGCACCGCCAAAGCTCTAGCTAGCCAAAAATCGCCCGAAAGCACAGATGCTGCAGGAGTAAATTTAGCTTTAATGGTTGGAACTCCCCGCCTTAAATCGCCATTATCAGCAACATCATCGTGTAAAAGTGTGGCTGTATGTAACATTTCACACACAGCCGCACAGTTGTAGCTTTTTTGATTAATTATTCCACATGAATTAGCAGCTAAAAGAGCTAAAATTGGGCGTAATTGCTTACCTGCATTATCTCTTAGATAATTATTAATTTGCGTAAGAAGTTCGTTGTTAGTATATAATGCAGTTTTTAGAGCATCTCTATAGCCTGTCCAATCTTCTGCTAGTTCGTCTATAAGTTCTTTAATATTCACTTAATTTAGCAACTTTATTAGTTTAAAAAATAAAGGCTAGCGAAAGCTCAAAACCTTTAGTATTGCCCTTGCTTATCTGTTTATTTAAATTTTTCCACTGAAAATC
>CAXYUL010000289.1:0-2544 GCA_964292095.1 uncultured Bacteroidales bacterium
GCAATATAAAATTTGTTGTAAATGATTTATTAATGAATATTAAACCTTTGGAGCCTATTTTTGTTCCTGTTAATAAACATGGCAGAATGACAAAAGACTACGGAAAGTTAATTAACGATGCCTATAGTAGCTCAACACAGATTCTTTATTTTCCAGCAGGATTGTGCTCTAGAAAGATTAATGGTAATATAACAGATACTGAGTGGCAAAAAAATTATTTAAGGCAAGCCATAAAATATGAAAGAGATATTGTTCCTATTTTTTTTAAAGGCACAAATTCTAATTTTTTCTACGCACTTGCAAGAATTAGAAAGTTGCTCAAAATAAAGTTTAATATAGAGATGCTCTTTCTACCCAATGAGATGTTCCTTAAAAAGAACCACACTTTTGATTTGTTTGTCGGGAAGCCAATTAGTAATAAAGAACTTGCAAATAGCAGAGACTTACCTGCTTGGAATTGTAAAATTAGAGAGATAGTGTACAATTTAGAGGAACAATTTAAAAAACAAGAATAAAACAAAAAGTTATTATATATTATGGAGCCAGTAATACAACCAGTTGATAGACAATTAATTATTCAAGAATTAACTAAGGATAAGTTTATTAGGGAAACACGCAAGGGTGGTAATTATTTATTTGAGGTTACCTATGCAGATTCACCAAATATTATGCAAGAGATAGGAAGATTGAGAGAGATATCTTTTAGAGTTTCTGGGGGCGGAACTGGTAAAAGTGTTGATATTGATATGTTTGATACAGACCTTCACGAGCCATACAAACAGTTAATTGTTTGGGACCCAAAGGATATGGAGATTATTGGAGGATATAGATATATAAATTGCGGTGGCTAAGATATAGAAAAGATGGCCACAAAAGAATTATTTACTTTTTCTGATGAATTTATAAATGATTATATGCCTTTTACTATAGAGCTTGGACGTTCATTTATTCAACCTAACTATCAGAGTACCAACCTAAAACGCAAGAGCCTGTATGCTTTAGATAATCTGTGGGATGGGCTTGGTGCCTTAGTGTTAAAGTATAGTAATATCAAATATTTTTTTGGAAAGGTAACAATGTACACCTCTTATAATGCTAGAGCTCGTAACTTGTTAATGTATTTTTTAACTAAATATTTTAACGATGATAAAATACTTATTAGACCTATTTCTGCGCTAGACTGCGATTCTGACAATCTTTATTTTAAAGAATTATTTAAAGATTTAAGCTACAAAGAGGCTTATAGCGTTTTGCAAAAAGAAATTAAGAATAACGGAGAGCATATTCCTCCTTTAATTAACTCTTACATGAATCTTTCGCCTTCTATGAGAGTATTTGGAACAGCTATAAATGAAGGTTTTGGAGGCGTAGAAGAAACAGGTATTTTAGTAAATATTAACGATATATACCCAGAAAAAATTGAGAGACACATTACGCCTCTTAAAGCTTGGGCCAGAAGATTTAGAATAAAATGGTGGAAAAAATCGCCTATAAGAAAGTCTAAACGTAAGGAATAAGCTTGCTAAAGGAGTGCATTTTAAAATAAACTAATTTATATAATCCTTAATTATAATTGCATTTGGATAACTATTCTTTACAGATAGCAAAGCCCTCATTGCATCTGATTTAGTTCTAAAATCACCTACAGAAACTATAAAATAAGGATTATTATAGGTTCTGTAAACAGGTATGTCTGCAAAAACTTGTTGAAACTGATTTTTAATAGTTTCTGAGTTATTTCTTGCACTTTGCTTATTATCAAAAAATAATCTTATTCTAAAGCCATGCTTTTTCTTCTTATGATTTGAGTTAACCTGTTGATAAACTGCTCTTTCTATATTATTATCTTGATTTAGAACAACATTACCTGGTCCTTGATTAAGCTCAAAAAATATAGAACGATAAACAACAATAGCAGTAGAATCTTGCCCCTTTGATTCTTGAGGCAACACTTCTTGAGCTTTTAATAAAGAGCAAAGAGAAAGCAAAATGCTAATTAAAAATATGTGTTTCATAATAATAATTTTATTCCCAATAAATTACTTTTTATTCTAAATAAGAAATAATAACTTTTACAGGATAATTTTTTAGGTTAATTTTCTTTTTTAGACAGCCAACTTTGGCAGTGGTAAGTATATCTGCTGTAAAATCATCTAAATTAAGGTTATTAAAGCCACTTAGCCCCATCATAAGAGCAGAATTTGCATCTAATAATTTAATATTAAAACTTGCTCTAACTATTCCTAAATAAAGAAGCTCTATCTTTATTGGCTCTACAAGTACAATATTAGCAAAGAGTTTACCTTTTCTGTATACTTTTCCTTCTAAATCTTTAATTTGATATGATTTATTTTTCTGATTTTCTAGTGATACCGCTATGGTAATGTTTATGTTTGTAGCCGATATAAATTTAAAATTTTCTATTTTTTGACTAGATATTTTAGGTAGCTTATCTACACTTAATGTAGAACATGAGCTAAAAAAAATTACTGCCACTAATAATAGCAGTAGCGATTTAATCCTTATTTTTTTTTCCATTAATTT
>CAXYUL010000290.1:0-2530 GCA_964292095.1 uncultured Bacteroidales bacterium
AATCCTAATTTAATTAGGGCTAGTATAGGGAGTGTGTTTACAGTGCAAGTAGTTAGCTGTACTAGTAGAGATGCACATATTTGGCTAGAAAAAAATGGAATAAAAATTTTTACAGCTCAATTGCAAGATGCAGATTGGTATTATAAAAGTGATATGGTGCAGCCAACTGCTATTGTTATGGGGAGCGAAGCCGAAGGTTTAAGCGATTTTTGGAGAACAGTTTCTCACGCAAAGATAAAGATTCCAATGTTGGGTAAGATGGACTCTCTAAACGTTTCTGTTTCTGCTGCTATACTATGTTACGAGGCTGTGCGCCAGAGGAATACTAAATAGTTATGCATAGCAAGTTGTTAATATTGGCTCCTAAACATGATATAAGAAATAATGCTAAAATTAATCTTTGATTAGCTATGGACTTTAGATTAAAAGTGTTTGTATGTGTTGCAAAAACGCTAAGTTTTAGTGCTGCGGCTAAAACTTTGTACATATCTCAACCTGCTGTTTCTAAGCATATTATAGAACTAGAGCAAGAGTATCAAACACGTTTGTTTAATAGAGAAGGTGGAAAAATTTCTCTAACTGTGTCGGGAAGCGTATTCTTAAAAATTGCTTTAGAAATTTTACAAAAGTACCAAAGTTTAAGTTATGAGATGGAGATGATAAAAGGGGAGTACTCGGGCGATTTTATAATTGGAGCTAGTACCACCATTGCTCAATACCTACTGCCCCCAATTATTTCTGCTTTTAATGAGAGGTTTCCAAAAGTTAATATTACTCTTTTAACAGGTAATACTCTAGAAATTGAGAGGATGGTTGAGACTGATATAGTGCAACTTGGCATGGTTGAGGGGCAACAAAAGCGTCAAAATCTTAAGTATTCTTTATTTAAAAAAGATGAATTAGTTTTACTTACTTCAACAAAAAACAGATGTAAACAAAGTGTAACGTTGGAGGAGTTAAAGAGTTTGCCTTTGCTTTTAAGAGAGAATGGTTCTGGTACCTTAGATGTTATAGAGCAATCTTTGAGTAATTATAAAATATCTTTACCAGATTTAAATATTTTGTTGCAAATAGGTGCTACAGAGGGTATTAAGAATTTTTTATTGTATAATAATAAGTGTTATGCAATAGTTTCTGTTACGTCTATTATTAAGGAGCTACGGTATAATGAGCTTAAAATAATAGATATAGATGGCTTTAAAATGGAGCGCGATTTTTCTTTTGTAAGTAAGCAAGGCTATGTTAGTGAGCTAGTTGATAGGTTTATGGGCTTAGCTCATCAATTGTCTCTTTAGCTATGACTCTAATTTGGCTAACTATAACTTTTTGTTATGATGTATAAATAATTGCTATAAGCATTTGCTAGGGCTAAACCTTATATTTGTTCAAAATTTTAAGTTTAAAAAATTATGAAACAAATATTAGCGGCAGGAATAGTATTACAAATTAGGTATATTTTAGTAATATGCGGTAAATGCTTATTTTTCCTTTTATCAGTATTGTCTTTATTTATATCGCCAGCTTTGGCATTATTCACTGGAATTGTATATGCTTTAGTTATAGGTAACAGCTTTGTAACTTTGTCTAAAAAAATATCTAAGTATTTATTGCAAGTAGCTGTTGTTGGACTTGGCTTTGGAATGAATTTATATGCTAGTTTGCAGGCAGGAAAAGAGGGAATATTATTTACAATAATTTCTGTAAGTGCTGTTATGCTAATTGGGTGTTTTGTTGGAAAGAAATTAGGCGTTTTGCCACGTTTATCTTATTTAATATCAGCTGGTACCGCTATTTGTGGTGGAAGTGCAATTGCTGCTACAGCACCTGTTGTAAAGGCAAATGATAACGAAACATCTATAGCCTTAGCTGTAATTTTTACATTAAATGCTATTGCTTTATTTATTTTTCCACCAATTGGAAGACTATTATCGCTAGATCAATCGCAGTTTGGCTTGTGGGCTGCAATTGCTATTCACGATACAAGTTCTGTAGTAGGAGCAGCTTCTGCCTATGGAAGTGAGGCTCTTAAAACTGCTGTTACAGTAAAACTTACAAGAGCTCTTTGGATTATCCCATTATCATTAGTTTCTATGTTTATTTTTAAAAATGCTCAAAGTGACAATACGATAGGTGGCAGTGCTGCCAGCGCTTGTTCTAAAAATTCCAGTTCTAAAACTAAAATCTACATACCTTGGTTTATATTCTTTTTTATTATAGCTATGCTTATTAATACATTCTTACCAATTCAAGCCAACTTGCTAAATATTATTAATGTAGTCTCTCACAAATCCCTCTCTCTAACCCTGTTTTTAATTGGTTGTACCCTTTCTCTTGCGGCCATTAAAAAAGTAGGTATCAAGCCATTACTACTAGCTCTCATATTATGGCTACTTATTTCGCTACTTTCTTTGGGTGTTGTTATGATTTAGTGCTCGTCGCTCGTTCGAGTTAGTGCTACTAAGTATATATGTACATAAAAAAAGCCTCAGAATTACTCTAAGGCTTTTGGCGGTGCGGACGAGACTCGAGC
>CAXYUL010000291.1:0-2511 GCA_964292095.1 uncultured Bacteroidales bacterium
ACATTTACTACAGAGCTATGCTTAATATTATTACTTACTATTAAATTCTCCTTAGTAGAATATACATAATTGCTACTATTTTTAGAACTTAAATTTTCTGTAGCATTTACTATATCACCCAAATTAACTAAATTAGCCATTGGTCCCCTAGGAGTAAAATCGCCTTTTATATCAATTCCATACTTTCTCATACTTTGTTTTGCTCTAGCCAAACAACGCTTCCCCCTACACGCTCCCATACCTATTCTTGTAATATGCTTAAGTTCATCGGCTGTAATGCTCTTCCTATTTCCTATCAGTTTTACAAGAGTTTCTTCTGTAATATCCTCGCAATGGCAAATAAACGTTTTACCATCTATCTTTTGTTTATCATTCATAGGCGAAATATCTAACAAGCTTGGATAATTTTCTAGCAGAATAAACCCCTTAATCTGCTTAATATCTGCACCTTCTACCAAATTCAGCACCTTTACTCTAGCTACATTTGTTTTATTAGCCTTTAGCAATACTTTTTCAACTAAGCCATCTCCCAACTTTTGTCCATTATCATCTACCAAAACTACTTTTTCACCATCATTTACCTTATACTCTATTGGTAAAAATAATAAATTACTCTTAATATTATATCCAAATATTGCCAAACCAGGGCACTGATAAACACACTCCATACAGCCTATACATTTATCATAATCTATTCTGGGAACATCGGCTGTTGTATTTTTTACAATAGCTCCTTTGCTACAAGCAAAAGTACATGGATTACAAGCAAAGCCATATAAACAATTGGCAATTACAAATGGTTTTTGATTTGCCCTTTGCTCACTAGGCTCCAAGGCCTTATCTAATACCCTTATTGGATGCTGTTGAGAATCTATATAATCTTTAGAAATAGATAAATATTCATCATAATTAAATCTAATACCCAAATCCTCCATAATCTGAAAGGCACACTGTCTTCCCCTTAGAACCGCCGTTGTCCCCTCTCCTATCCTAACAGCATCTCCAACTCCATAGCAATGCCTTCCAAATACCTCTTTGGCTTTATTAAACAATTGATTGTCGGGAACTAAACCAGTACAAATATTAATACAATCTATTCCCTTTATTAGCTTTTCTGTGCCTTCTATAGCCTTAAAATCTTTGCACTCTGCTATAATTGCTCCTGTAACTCCTGTATAATCTTCATTGGGAATAGCCTCTAAAAGTATATGAGAAGTAAGAATTGGTATACCTAAACGTTTAATTCTATTTGCCTGAACAGGAAAGCCTCCCTCTTTTGGAGCCGCCTCTATTATTGCCTTAATATTTGCTCCTGCCTGCATAGCCTGATACGAAGTTAGATATCCTATATTACCTGCACCTATTGTAAGTATGTTTCTACCCAACATTGTATGCTCGCTATTCATCATCCTTTGCACCACTGCCGCTGTATATACGCCAGGGATATCGTCATTTTTAAATGCCGGCATAAATGGCACAGCACCAGTTGCTATTACCAACTGATCTGCAATAATATAAAACACATCTCCTGTATCTATATTTTTAATGGCTAATCTATTATTATCTAGAATATCCCACACAACAGAATTAAGAAATATTCCCCTATCATCATCTCCTGCTAACTGCCTTGCAATATCAAACCCCCTTACACCGCCAAAACGTTTTTCTTTCTCAAAAAAGAAAAACTGATGAGTTTGCATATTAAACTGCCCCCCAATAGAACTATTGTTATCTATAACAAAATTATCTATACCAGCCTTATTTAGTTCCTCCCTAACTGCCAAGCCACTAGGTCCAGCACCTATAATTGCAACCGTTGTTTTATAACTTATCCTCTTTCCTATAATTTTTTCTTTTTTCTTAGTAAGAGAAAGATCAACTAAAGAATCATTAATACTCTCTACCGTTTTTACATTATCAACTTTAGTTATACATATCCTTGCCACCTTTCCATCTACCATCATTTCGCAAGCTCCACATTTACCAATACCACACTGCAGGCTTCTATTTCTACCACTTAAGCTATGATTATGAACAATATGGCCAGCTTGATGCAAAGCAGCAGCAATTGTATGACCTTTTATACCTTTAGTAACTTTACCATTAAAAGAAAATTCTACCTTCTCCTCTTTAGGAATAGTGAGAATAGGGTGTTCTAAAATTTTATACATAGTTTTTAAGGATTAAATTTAGCGCAATTTATTAAAAAAAACGATTAGTTACAATTCCAAATAGTAAAAAAAATAAATTTTACGCTTTGGATAGGCCATTTATATTTAATACTTTATGTTTGCTTCTAATTAACAAATAAACTATAAAGATATGAAGAGTAAGATTTATTCATTTTTGTGTGGCAAGATTTATATTTTTCTCGCATTAACAACATTGTATTTTGGAGCATGTGAGTCACTTTCTATTAAAGAAGAGAAAAACGTAAAATTAATATTCCAAATAGATAGAGCTAGCTTGTACAGCTACAACAACTCATCTCGCCACAACGGGGCTCCCACA
>CAXYUL010000292.1:0-2505 GCA_964292095.1 uncultured Bacteroidales bacterium
ATTACCTATTCACGAGGTTTCCATAGTTACATTACCAATTAATGTATTAGAGATAATTTTACCAATATTAAGATTATTAGTTTTAATATTTCCATCTAAAACAATGCCTTTTTCTTTGGGGTCTGCGTTTACAAGTAAATCAAAATTTACATCCCCAACACTAGACTCTATTTTACCTTTAGTTACAAAATCATACAATAAGCCAACTAGTGAACCTTTTAAATTATATCTTATAAATGGAGATAAGCTATTAAAAAACTCAATCTTTGGTCTATTATTTATTGATGAAATAATATTAGCAATATCGTTAGATGTAGTATAGCACTCTAATATTTTAATCGTAGCCATAGTTTGGGTAATATCTGGTAGACCTATTAACTTTGGCTTAAGCTTTAAATATGTTAATCCACTAGGGGATGTAACCTCTAGTGCATCTGATTTTAAAGCGCAAATTGGTCCCTCTACTTTTCCATCTAAATATAGAGCTAATCCACTATTACTCATAGATTGAGTAAAACTACCTATAGTTTTAAAATCTAAGAAAGTATTATTAAAATCTATTCCTAGTACTACTTTCTTAACAAAATCTGAAAGATCCTTAGATGAATTATATCTTAGAAAAAAATACTTAGCATTTATTATAGAGTAATTATCTTGTAGATAAAGATTTTTACACATTGTTTCTTTAGAACTCACCTGTACATTACAGCTAAGGCTTTTAAGATTAAAGCCGCTATGATCTAAAGCACTAATATTTTTTACATTTACATTTAAAGTGCCATTTTTTAGACTAATTTTGTTTAAGGTAATATATATATTTTTTAAACTTAAATTAGCAAAATCTACACAGTTATTAGAATTTGCCTTAAAATTAGCAGGATTGTTAAGCGTAAATCTAAAATTCTTTATTTTTAATGAATTTGCCAACAAATCTAAAGAAAAAGAACTAGTATCTTTCTCTTTCTTATTTTTTGAAGAAAAAATTCTAGATAAGTTTGTTACACCATTTCCCTCATTTTGTAGGTTAAAGACTCCATCTTCTAAATTAATGGCACTTAGTTTAATATTTGTTTTAAGAAGTTCTAATATAGATAAAGAAACCGACACCTTTCTGCAACTTAATAAAGTGTCTGATTGATTAAAGTTTTTTTTTAATGAATCTACAATAGGGGAGTTATCGTTAGAAACAATAGAAACATCGTTAATAATTATCTTATTAAAAAAAACTATATAAACTTTTCCTATACTTATTTCTCCAACAATAGAATTAGATAGGCTTCCAACTATTTTTTTAGCTATAAACGTTTGACTTTGTGGAAATTGCAAAGCAATATAGATACCTACCTGAATGGTAAGTATAGTAAGTAAAAAGCCTATTGCTATGTTTTTTAAACGTTTAATAAATTAGAAATTTTCTGATGGTTAATCAATTGTGGAAATATACATTTGTTTTATAAAATAACCACACCTTTTCTGTCTTTCCCATTAATATAAATTTGTGGTTCTTTATTTAAACTAATATGCCTAACATAATGTGACTCTTCTTGTGCTTCCATAATATTTAAATCGTCCTCATTAAATTTTCCTTGAGCACTATGTGGGTCTATAGTTAAATATCCAATACCTAAAGAGGTGATATTTTGAAAAAAGTGGGTTCCCTCGCTAGGCTCTAGAGGAAATTCCTCAAAACCATACTCTACAATAACTTTAGCCTCAGAAATATCTGCCCAACTTATTGGTACACCAAGCCATTGATTACTAGAGCCCCATCTACCTGGCCCAATAAGGATATATGATTTGTTAGTATCCTTCATCTTTTTATTAAACATATTTACCTCATTTGCAATATCGTAGGTCTTTAGTTTATCAAAATTATGTTTCTTAACATAAATAATATCGCTAACGCCTTTAATTAAACCAGGCCCCAAGGCTCTACTAGAATAAATTAGAGACTTATTAATATCATCATCGTTAATAGTAATATTAACTTTTGACTCTCTATTATCAGCTATAGGCCTAACTTGTAATACGTTAAATATTGCATCTTTACCGTAAGGGACATCCATATTTACAGCAAACTCTATTTCTACTGGGCATCTAAGTTCATTATTACAGATACTAAGAAGGTCGTTAATTATTTCTGGCAATGGAAGCTTTTCAAATTGTAGGATATTAGCAAATGTTATAATTTTTCTGTCTTTGCTGTTAAAACTATTATGAACAATTGTATCGTTGTACATATCCCAAGACGAAGCTACATGTTTAATATTTCTAAACATGGCAGATTCGCTGATAGAGAATTCTTTAATATTTATATCATCATTTACAGAGGTCTTAAATTGTTTTGGCTCTAAATTTAGTGCATACATAATATTTTGTGTATCCCTTAGAGCTAATTTTGTTGTAGATAATTGTAATACTTTTTTAGGGTATTTTGGAGAGAATCTTAGTCCATTGCCTCCATCTACAATAAGCTTACCAAGTCCATAAGCCATATTAACTATG
>CAXYUL010000293.1:0-2460 GCA_964292095.1 uncultured Bacteroidales bacterium
AATTTAATTTATGATCAACAAACAACTAATTTAGTTCACAAAGAGGCACTTAGTTATATTTCTCCTACAAAAGGAATGATATATACAGGGCAACTTATAGTATCAGAAGGGGAGACAATAACAGCAGAGATTCAACAATTACTGGATTCTTATAAAGCAGAATATGAATTAAATTTAGGTTATTCTGGCGGTCAACTTCTTCTTATTTTGGGTCATGCTTTAGTAGTTTTAGTAATACTATTCTTAGTTTATGCAACGGTGTATTTTGTTAATATAGAGGTTTTTAGAGATAAACGTAAACTTAGCTTTATTTTATCATTAATTGTTTTAAATTTTGTAATAACCGTTTTAGTTAGATCTGCCTCTACATCTTACTTATATATGGTTCCGTATGCTGTTTTTGCCCTATATATGATGGCATTTTTTCAGGCAAAAATGGTTTTCCCAATATATATGATTTCATTAATGCCTTTGCTAGTTATAGCCGAATATGGAATTGAGCTATATGTTTTAAATGTTTTTGCTGGAGCTGTTGCCTTAATGTCATTTGTATACTTGAATAGGGGATGGTTGCAGTTTTTAAATTCATTAATAATTTTTGTTGGTAGTTTTTTAGTCTTTTTGTCATTTAGACTTATGGAAAGTGGAAACTTAGATTTTGATTATTCTGCTACTATTTTATATATTTTCTTAAATGCTCTTTTTGTAGTAGCGGCTTATCCATTGGTCTTTTTGTTAGAAAAAATATTTTCGCTTGTTTCTGTATCCACACTTAAAGACCTATCTGATACAAATAATACTTTGTTACAAGAGTTGGCAAAAAAGGCCCCAGGTACTTTTCAACACTCTTTACAAGTAGCTAATTTATCAGAGAGGGCTGTACTAGCTATTAGGGGAGATTCGCGTTTAGTAAAAGTTGGGGCAATGTATCATGATGTTGGGAAACTTATTAATCCTCAGTGTTTTATAGAGAATCAAGCTCCAAATTTGAATTATCACGGAGGTTTAAGTCCAGAGGAGAGCGCAAAAGAAATAATTAAGCATGTTGCAGATGGAGTTGAACTAGCTAAAAAGTATAATCTTCCTCAGATAATTACAGACTTTATTACTTCTCACCATGGGCGTTCTACTACACGATATTTTTATGCTCAATATTGTAATAATGGAGGAGACCCATCTAATAAAAAAGATTTTACATATGATGGCACCTTACCAACAACAAAAGAACAAGTTGTTGTAATGATGGCAGATGCAGTTGAGGCTGCTTCTAGAACGCTAAAAGACTATTCCTTAGAGAGTATAACTAAGTTAGTAGATAGCATTACATCTGAGCGCATATCAGATTCTCAACTTGTAAAAGCAGATATTTCTATAAAGGAAATTAATATTGTTAAAACAGTATTTAAAAAACATATTCAAGAAATATATCATAGTAGAATTGCTTATCCTACTAAGAATTAAATACTATTCTTTTTTTGCTTATCTTTCTAGATATGAACATAAGAAAGAATAGTATGGATATAAAGCAACTAACCCTTCCTATTATATCTCCATATTTTACAAAGATTGTTATTTTGTTATTTAATTTTAAATCTCCTTGTAATACAACTTGTTCCCACCAAGCAGTTTGAGCAACAATATCTCCTCTTTGGTTTATAAGTGCAGATATACCTGTATTTGCGCAGCGAGCAATAGAGCGTCTGGTTTCAATTGCCCTTAGGCTTGCATAGCTTAGGTGTTGTCTGTGGCCAGGAGTGTCTTTCCACCAGCCGTCATTGGTTATTATTGTCATTAGGTTAGCTCCTTTAAGAATGTAATCTCTATAATAATCGCCAAATATAGATTCGTAACATATTGCTGTTCCCACCTTTACAGAATCTTTAGTTGTAAAAATATTTATTTCTTTTGATGTGCCATAATTACCTATCATGCCTCCTAAATCAATTGAAAAATATTTAAGGAAACTTGGTGTAGATTCTGCTAATATTACAAGTTTAGATTTATGGTAGAATTCTATTTTATTGTTATTTCCTATATATACTGCGCTGTTGTATCTATCTTTCCAAATATCTTCTCCCATATGCCTTGCCGTTTGAGATGGAGGAATTAATTTATCTATTTGTATAGATGGCTTATTTATATATAGCTCCTTATTTGGTTTGTAATATATATAGTCTGTTACTGCTCCAAAAATCATAGAGCAAGAAGACCCAACATTGGCATTTGTTTCTAATAGAGTTTGTCTAAGGTTTCTAAACGATTCATTTTCTATTGGATTGTTTTCTGTTAATGGTGCTGCATAATAGGATGGGCTAACAAATGTCTCTGGAGCTATAACCATGAATGTATTTTTGTTTACATTCATCTTATATAAATTAATAAATATATTATCTTGTTGCTCTTGGCTCATGCCAGAGTATTTGTCGTTATATGGGTCTATATTAGGTTGAACAATAAGAA
>CAXYUL010000294.1:0-2433 GCA_964292095.1 uncultured Bacteroidales bacterium
ATATTGTGATATTTTTAAAATAGGCATATCAAAATCTTCTGATATGTTTTCTCTTAGATAGTTATATGCAATACCACAAGCAATTATACCCATTTTTTTGTTTTTGCCTGGGAAATATTTGTTCCATGGAGACTTTGCCGATTCTTTTTCTAATCTCTCGTATGTGTTTAATAGAATAGGGTATTTTTTGCGTGAGTTAGCAGGAAGTAGTATCCATGATTGTGGATTTTTGGGGAACTTAATTTCTGCTATTTCTTGGGCTTGAGTGTCTATTTCTACTACTGCCCTAGAGTGTGCCATTCTAGTTGTTACTCTAAGAAGGATTGGAATATCATTTTGCTCCGATAACTCAAAACCATATTTCATCATATCGTATGCTTCTTGTTGGTTAGAAGGCTCTAGTACAGGAACAAAGGCAAATTTGCCATAGAAACGTGAGTCTTGTTCGTCTTGAGATGAGTGCATAGAAGGATCGTCTGCAGCAACAACTATTAATCCACCGTTGGCTCCTGCCATTGCAGAGTTTACAAATGGGTCGGCTGCTACGTTTAAGCCAACATGCTTCATACACACCATAGAACGTTTTCCAACGTATGAAACACCTAGTGCAGCTTCCATCGCTGTTTTTTCATTAGTACACCATCTGCTGTGTATGTCTCTTTCTTTAGTAATAGGTAGAGCTTGAATATACTCTGTAATTTCTGTAGAAGGGGTACCGGGATAAGCATAAACACCTTTGATACCGGCATTTATCGCTCCTAGCGCAATAGCCTCATCTCCTAATAATAGTTTCTTTTGTTTCATTTATTGCTATTTATTTATTGTGTTATTTATTCCTATTAGCCTCTTTTGCAAGAGTAAATAATTGAGGATTTACATGACAATAACCTCTTGGATTATTTGATAGATAGTCTTGATGATATTCTTCTGCAGGATAAAAGTTTTTAAGAGCAGATACTTCTATTACTATCTTGTGATTAAAATTCTTTTGAAGCTTTTCTATCTCTTCATTTATTGTGGGTATAGAACTACTATCTGTGTAGTATATACCAGTCCTATATTGAGTTCCTATATCTCCCCCTTGTTTATTTAAACTTGTAGGGTCTATTGTTTTAAAATATAGCTCTAAAAGAAGACTTAATGATAAAACATTGCTGTCATAAGTTACTTTTACGGTTTCTGCAGCATTTGTTACACCGCTACAAACTGTTTTGTAATCTGGATTATCAATTGTTGAATTAGCATATCCAACTTTAGTATCTACTACCCCGTTAATCATTTTAACAAAATGCTCTGTTCCCCAAAAGCACCCGCCTGCTAAGTATATATCTTTTAGTTTGTTCATAAAACGTATAAAAAACTTTTATTTTTTCTTTAAAACAAGTATTATAATTTAAAATTCTCACAAAAATAGTAAATTTAATAATAAAATGTTGCATTTTTTTTATATCTTATGCTATGTTTTTTTTAATTTACTTATTTATAGGTATTTAATTTTTATATATGTGATGTTCATTTTACAGCTAAGTATTTAAAAATAAAGATATTCTTCTTGTAAATTGTAAGGGCATAGCTTGCCTAGTAAGGGATATTTGTGAATTATTATTGAGATATTTTATTTTTTTTTTGATAAATAAAAATATATATTTATCTTTGCAATCCCAAAACAAACAATGTGGGGCAAGACTCGCTAGCTCAGCTGGTAGAGCACGACACTCTTAATGTTGGGGTCCAGGGTTCGATCCCCTGGCGGGTCACTAGAAAGATGGTTTTAAACCATCTTTCTTTGTTATATGTGGGTTTGAGAGGGTGGAAGATGGATTTAAATTTAAAGTTTTGTTTCTATAAAACCGTATTATGATAAAATCATTATTGTATATTGCATTAGGAAGTGCTATGGGTGGATGTTTAAGGTATCTTATTTCTAGGTACATACATAGTGCTTATCTAAGTACTTTCCCAATCGCTACTTTTTTTGTGAATATATTAGGCTGTTTTTTAATAGGAGCAATTTATGCTGTACTAGAGAGAGAAAATATAATGAGTGTTAATCTAAGATTATTTCTTACTGTTGGATTTTGTGGTGGATTTACTACTTTTTCTACTTTTATACACGAGAGTGTGCAACTATTAAAATCGGAAGATATTTTTATGCTCATAGCAAACTTGTCTTTAAGTATAATTTTAGGCTTTTTAGCATTTTTCATAGGCAATATTATTTTTAGATAATAAATTAAACAATATATAAATGACCACAACACTAAAAATTTCAATAAAAGATGTATACTTTACACTTTTGCTAGTAATTATTTTTCTTCCATTTGTATTTATAGAGCCTTTATATGCTTTTTATAAAGCATTTAATTTGGCGCATCCATTTGTAATGGCCTTTATTAAATTTGGTATTTTGTCAACAATAGGGGAGTCGTTAGG
>CAXYUL010000295.1:0-2432 GCA_964292095.1 uncultured Bacteroidales bacterium
GCAGCAACTATGGTGGTAGCTGGTGTATATTTAGTAGCTAGAATGTTCCATTTGTATTTAGAGTTTGCTCCAAATGTCTTAGAAATAATAGCATGGGTAGGAGCTTTTACATCTATGTTTGCAGCTGTAATAGCTTGTGTGCAAACAGATATAAAGAGGGTATTGGCATTTTCTACAATATCTCAAATAGGTTTTATGATGGTATCCTTAGGCGTATGTACATCTTTTGATCCTCATCATGGCGGCTTAGGATATATGGCATCAATGTTTCACCTTTTTACACATGCAATGTTTAAAGCCTTATTATTTTTAGGCGCAGGAAGCATTATTCATGCTGTGCATAGTAATCAAATGTGTGATATGGGCTCTTTAAGAAAATATATGCCAATAACACATATTACCTTTTTAATAGCTTGCTTATCTATTGCTGGAATTCCTTTGTTTTCTGGATTCTTTTCAAAAGATGAGATACTTAGTGCTTGTTTTACATATAGCCCAATAATGGGATGGTTTATGACAGCAATTGCAGGATTAACAGCCTTTTATATGTTTAGACTCTATTATCAGATATTTTGGGGAGTTGATAATAAAAAATACAAACATGCTCCTAGTGAGAGTCCATTTGCAATGGTTTTTCCTTTAATTTTTTTGGCTTTAGTAACTTGCTGTGCGGGATTCATTCCATTTGGTAATTTTATAAGTAGTAATGGATTAGCATATCATATAGAGTTAAACTACTCTGTTGCAGCTACTAGTGTTATTGTTGCCATTCTGTCTATATTAATAGCTACATGCTTGTATATGAGAAGAGGTCCTATTTATCCAAGTACAGACCAAATTGCAGAGCAAATGCAAACTAGTTTGCAAGGTAGAATACATTTGGCCGCTTATAGAAGGTTTTATATAGATGAGATTTACCAATTTGTTACACATAAAGTGATATTTAATTGTATTTCTCGCCCCATAGCTTGGATAGATAGAAATATAGTAGATGCTTTCTTTAATATGTTATCTTGGTGTACAAATATTATAAGTTTAGAGATAAGGGAAATGCAGAATGGTTCTATTCAGCATTATACAATGTGGTTTTTGGGTGGCGCCTTAGCCTTAATAGTTTTGTTATTGGTTATATAGTTTAATGAAGTAGTAATATGAATTTTCTATCGTTATTTGTGCTTATACCTTTGCTCATGCTTTTGGGTTTATGGTTGGCAAAAAATGTAAATTGGATTAGAACAATTATGGTTGGTGGATCAAGTGCCTTGTTAGCTTTTTCCGTTGGCCTAGTATTTATGTATTTAAATGAGAGAGCAAGTGGCAATTCTGCACAAATGCTTTTTACTGCAGATATGCTCTGGTATGCTCCATTAAATATTCATTATTCTGTAGGTGTAGATGGTATTTCTGTGCTAATGCTATTACTAAGTTCTATAATTGTTTTTACAGGAGTTTTTGCTTCGTGGAAAATGGCCATGCAAACTAAAGAATATTTTTTATGGTTTTCTTTGCTATCTATGGGGGTATTTGGCTTTTTTATAAGCTTAGATATGTTTTCTATGTTTATGTTTTATGAGATTGCTCTTATTCCAATGTACTTGCTTATTGGAGTTTGGGGGAGTGGAAGAAAAGAATATTCGGCAATGAAACTTACTCTTATGCTTATGGGAGGCTCTGCCTTTTTATTATGCGGAATACTAGGCATCTATTTTGGTAGTGGCGCAACAACAATGAATTTTGTAGAACTAGCCCATTTACATAGTATGCCTATTAGTCAGCAAAATATATGGTTTCCAGTAATGTTTATTGGCTTAGAAGAGCTAGGCGCCTTATTCCCTTTTCATACATGGACCCCAGATGGTCATGCAAGCGCACCAACAGCTGTATCTATGCTTCATGCTGGAGTACTAATGAAATTGGGCGGTTATGGCTGTTTTAGAATTGCAATGTATCTAATGCCGCAAGCAGCTCAGGATCTAAGTTGGATATTTCTTATTTTAACTGGAATATCTGTAGTTTATGGAGCCTTTAGTGCTTGTGTTCAAACAGACTTAAAATATATAAATGCATACTCATCGGTTAGCCACTGTGGTTTAGTATTATTTGCCATTCTTATGATAAATACTACTGCAAGCACTGGAGCTGTGTTGCAAATGCTAAGTCATGGACTAATGACAGCTCTATTTTTTGCATTAATAGGAATGATATATGGTAGAACTCATACTAGGGATATTAGGGAACTAGGAGGTTTAATGAAAATTATGCCTTTTTTGAGTGTTTGTTATGTTATTGCCGGCTTAGCAAACTTGGGCTTGCCAGGTTTAAGTGGTTTTGTAGCAGAAATGACAATTTTTGTTGGCTCATTTGAGAATGTAGATTCTTTCCACAGGGTTCTTAGTATAAATGCAACAACAACTATAGTAATAACAGCTGTA
>CAXYUL010000296.1:0-2410 GCA_964292095.1 uncultured Bacteroidales bacterium
TTTAGGACTTAAAAGATGCTATGACCACAGAGGTTAATCCCTCTACAACAAATCCTGTTATTAATCTTATGGAGGAACAGAAATCTCTTACTATTAAGGGAGGGACAATGAGATTAGGAGCCTATAAATGCGATCTTAAAGAAGGCACTTTAGCTTATAAGATTTATGGAGAAAGTCCTATTTACGAAAGGCACAGACACAGATATGAGTTCAATTTTTCTTATGTAGAAGCAATGGAGGAGCAAGGCATGGTATTTAGTGGTCTTAATCCAGATACGGGACTTGTAGAAATAATAGAAATTCCATCTCATCCATTTTTTCTAGGAGTTCAATTTCATCCAGAGTTAAAAAGTACGGTAGAAAAACCACATCCTATATTTGTAGCCTTTGTAAAAGCAGCTATTGATTTTAAAAATGAAAACAAATAAGACATATAGGATTATAGGAACTATATGTGTGGCTATTGTTACAATAGTTGCTATTGCTATAGGAACAAACGTAATATATGCGCATATTAATTATTCTAATGGTAAAGTATCAACTTTGCAAAAAGCCAAAAAACTTAAGGTTCAAGTTTTAGAGACTTTTACTCACGATAAATCATCTTATACACAAGGCCTTTTTTTTTATAATGGTAATTTATATGAAAGTGCAGGCCAGTATGGAGAGTCTAGCTTTAGACAAGTTGATGTTAAAACTGGGAATGTTAGAAAAAGATTTAATTTAGAACAAAAATATTTTGCAGAGGGAGCTTGTGTCTTTGATAAACATTTATATATTCTTACATGGAAAGAAAGAAAATGTTTTGTTTATGACATAGCAACTTTTAAATATTTAGGCGAATTTAAATATAATGGAGAGGGTTGGGGCCTAACCACAGATGGTAAAGACCTAATTATGAGCAATGGTACAGCAGAGATTATATTCTTAGATCCTCTTACATTTACACAAAGAAGAAAAATCTCTGTAACATTAGATAGTAAACCTCTATATTTTTTAAATGAGCTAGAGTATATAAATGGCGAAATTTGGGCTAATGTATATGGCGAAGATAATATTGTTACTATAAATCCAAATACAGGAGTTGTTTCATCTGTAATAGATTGTAGAAATTTATATCCCAGTTCTACCCGTAGTCCTTCTGCAGATGTATTAAACGGAATAGCATTTAACAAAGTAGATGGAAAAATATATTTGACTGGCAAGTATTGGCCTAAAATGTATAGTGTAAAAGTTATAAGTAAATAGTTCTTTATAACCATAAAATATTATGAAACATATAAATAAGATAACAGCATCTATATTATTATCATTTACTTTATTATCGTTTTCTGTTAATGCTTTTGCATGGGGCCAAAAAGGGCATGATATAATTTGTTCAATTGCAGAGGCTAATCTTAGTAATAAGGCTAAAAAATCTATAAAAAAGATATTAGACCAACATTCTATTGTTTATTATTCTTCTTGGATGGATAATATGCAAAATTTTAAAGAATACCGTAAGGCATACGATAGTACTAGAACTTGGCACTATGGTAATGTAGATAGTGGCTATACCTATAAGACAATGGTAAAAAATGCAGCAGGTGATATACTTACCTCTACAACTATGATAATAGAGAAATTAAAATCTAAAAAATTAGATAAACAAACTCAGTCATATTATTTAAAAATGCTTATTCATTTAATTGGCGATATGCATTGTCCTATGCATGCTGGCAGGCTAAGTGATAGGGGTGGAAATAATTATCAATTACTCTGGTTTAACCAGCCATCTAACCTACATTCTATATGGGATAGTAAAATGATAGAATCTGCAAGAAGATGGGCTTATACAGAGTGGAGAGATAATTTAAATATTTGTAATAAACAACAAATAGACTCTATTACAAGCGGCACATTAGAAGAATGGTTCTTAAACACTACTTATCTTGCTAACAAATTATATTCTGAGGTAAAGTTTAACCAAAAACTTTCTTATGATTATGTAGCTAATCATAATCAATTGTTAGAAAATCAATTACTTAAGGCAGGATACAGATTAGCTAAAATCTTAAATGAAATTTATAAATAGTTAGTAGGTATTATATTTTCTTCCAAAGCTCGCTAAGCATATTATATGGGTTTATAGATGTTCACTTATATTCCTTTATTATTTTTTTACTGGTTTTTATATTTTGCCCTTCTTTAACTCTTAAGTAGTAATTGAATGGTGTCTTTATATTATATAAACAGAAATTATCTTTCTCATAGTTTAGGTCTTCTTTGGTAACTTTTTTTGTTTCATATAAACTAGTTTAAATGTTTGCATAATAAAGTAAAGTAAAATAATACTAAAAATATAAATTTGTAGTGTAAATAGCTTAGTTTAAGTTTTCTTTTTTACTACCTTTGCAAAATTATTTAAAAA
>CAXYUL010000297.1:0-2403 GCA_964292095.1 uncultured Bacteroidales bacterium
AATATCTGCTAAAGATGTCATCTTTGCACTAAGGCCAAACATACTTCTTTTATTTGTTACTATAGATTCTAAGATAGCTCCATGAGCCGCTTGTGAAATATACATAAATAAACCTGGTTCTCCACTTACTGATAAAATTTTCCTTAAGTCTGTTTTCATTTTTCTGTTTTTAAAATTAAAAAATTAATTTAATCCACGCTCTTTTTTAATAAGCTCGTATGCTGCTATAACTGATTTGAATTTCTCTTCTGCAACACGTTTAACATCTTCTCCTAATGCTTCAACTTTGTCGGGATGATGCTTAATTGCCATTTTTTTGTAGGCTCTTTTTACCTCATCGTCTGTTGCTGTTTCTTCAATCTCCAAAACTTTATACGCAGATTCTAAGTTATTATTAAACATTGCTAATAAAGAATTACAGTCTTGTTCTGCTATTCCTAAATATTTAGCTATATCTTTTAGTGTATTTAATTCTGCTTTACTTACATAGCCGTCTGCTTGTGCTATTCCAATTAAAAAGTGCAATAGCTGTAAACGCTGATCTGCAACCATATATAATTTAATTTGCGCACATACTTCTGGCAAATTAATATCTTTTTCTAGTATATCTTTAAGAACACTAAGTGCCTGGCTAACTGCCATCTCACCAAAATTTTTAGCAATAAAACCCTTAACATATTCTAATTCTGAGCGCATCACTTTTCCATCTGCCTTCATAATAGAGGCAGATAAAACTAACATAGAAACTAAAAAGCTATTTCTTTCTTCAGAGCTAGAGTACGACTTATTAGCTCTAAAGGCTGTTGATGTACCATTAACATTGTTATCTAAAACATTTCCTATTAGATAGCCTATAAGCCCACCTATTGGCCCTCCTAAGGCCCAGCCCAATGCTCCTGATATCCATTTTCCGTATCCCATAAAAATTATTATTAACTTTCCATTATCTGTTTTATGCGCAATATTTCTTGCAACAACTCGCAGTTTCCGTCTGCAAAGATAATAAAATCTGCCATACGCTCCCTCTGTTTATCGGTCCACTGAGAAGAAATTCTTTGCAAAACCATTTCTCTTGTGGTATTATCCCTATTAATTACCCTCTCTATTCGTAACTCTAAAGGAGCACTCACAACTAGAATTTTGCAAGCTATATTACTAAAAAGCTTATTCTCAAGTACTATTGCCGATTCAAAAATTACAAATTTTGATTCTTGCTTTTTTAACCAATCATTAAAGTGAGAAAGAACAGCAGGATGCACAATTTCTTCTAATTGCTCTTTAAGTTCTGCACGATTAAAAATTATTTGTGCTAATGCTTTCCTGTTAATTTTTCCTTCCTCTAGCACATCTGAACCACATAAATTTGCTATTTTATTTAATAGAACTTTATCGTTTTGGTATAGGGCTTTGGTCTCCAAATCTGAATAGTAAACAGGAACTCCAAGTTTTTGAAATATTTTTGCTATATATGTTTTTCCACTCCCTATGCCTCCTGTGCATACCAAAACTTTAGGAGTATGTAAATTATCTTCCATTTAAATATTTTAGCTTATAAAATTGTTATTTCATTTAAGGTTATAACATCTCTACAAAAAGAGGATCTACCCTAAGTGCTCTAACATTTTTTGGATATTTTACTATTTCCACTCTTAACATATTTTTACCATCTTGAGTAGTAAGTATTTGATTATAATCTATCTGAACACTAAAATCACTAGCTTTGTAACCCTTTTTATCAATTACTAAGGCTCTATAATAAACTCTAACTTCTTTTGGGCTTATTAGTATTTTAGTGTGTGGGCTGTTAATTATATTTAGCGGAAGAGAATATGATTTTTCATAGTATCTTCCAATTTCTTGAGAATAATAAATCTCATGTTTAGAAAAGCTTACACCATCAATTGCCTTTAGACCAACTAATCCATTAATAGATTTCTTTAATTTAATTCCACTAATTTCTTGTGTAGTTACAGAATCAATAGAAGAAATAATTTTAGTTTGCCCATATATAAAAATTGAATCTGGCTTTAATTGAATATCTGTAAACGGCATATATTCCTTAGCATATCTAAGATTTACACTAGCTATAATGGGAACTTTCTTATTTGATTGTCTATGAAAATAGAAAAATAGAGAATCAAAATTAGCACTTTCTATACTTATTTGATCATCTAATACCTCATGTATTTTGTCTTTGATATCAGAGCTTTTTATAAAAAATAAATCTTCTTTATTTGGCGACTGACTTATATTTTTTGAATCTACATTTATTTCTATAGTTTCTACATCACTTAAATATTTTTGTTGTAGAATATAAAAGCCAGAGGCTTTTCCTCTAACAACAATTGGATCTAAAGATGTAGACTTACTAGTTCTTCCTGTTAAGTTGCTATTTACCACAAC
>CAXYUL010000298.1:0-2399 GCA_964292095.1 uncultured Bacteroidales bacterium
TTGTTGGTAAAAAAATGTATGATTCTCAAGGAGCCAAAGGTAATGTAAAAATGATTAGTGGAACCGAAGAGTTTATGATGTATTCTACATCCTATTCTACATATAAAGACGAACTTGTTCCAAGTGGAAAGGGGATATTAAAAGGCTTAGGTGGAATTTTTGTTACCACAAGTGCTACAAATTATCAGATTCAGCCTCAGGGTTCTAGCGATTTTGCAGGGCTAAAATAGACTAAGTTTATTTATAACTTGCATAGATGTTTAATAAGTATTTAATAATCACTTTTTTTAGTATTTTACTCTTTTCTTGTACAAAAGACCAGAGTAAAATACTAGAAAATAGTGTTAATTTAGAAAAGGTAACTGTTTCGCACACAAATACTGGACAATTTTTACAAATAGAAAGTTCTGTAGATTGGAATATAGAATTAATTCTACCAGACAAGCAGTCTGGTACATGGTGTAGTATTAATCCTAATAAGGGGCATGGATCTATGTCTAACATTAGCTTTAGTTATTCGCTGAACGATTCTGACACTCCTAGAAGTGTAGAGATAAAGGTAAATTTTGCCGGGGAAATTAAAACAATAAAATTTACGCAGTTAGAGGTTAGTTCTGCCGGGGATGGAGGAGGAAGCACAGTAACAGATTTAGTTAGTGATGTTTTTAGACCTTGGATGGAACTACCTGCTTTAGATAATAACACAGAAAACGCATTTATTGTTCACTATGTTGCAGAAAACAATAATAATAGCAGAAACTATTCTATTTGTTACGACCCTATAAATAAACTTGCTCGTTGGGTAGCATATCCATTATCTAATAATTATATAGGAAGTTTAGGTAGAACAGATATGTGGTCTTATGATCCCAAAATACCGGCAAAACTTCAACCTAATTTATTTAGAAGCTTTGGAGTTTATGGCTATGATAGAGGCCATCAGATACCATCAGCAGACAGAACAGCCGAATATTCTATGAACGTAGCTACGTTTTATTATTCTAATATGACAGCTCAAAACTCTAGATTAAATCAGGGTGTTTGGGCAGAACTAGAATCTAAACTTAGAGGATGGAGGAGCACTTGTGATACTCTTTATGTTATTACTGGGCCAGTTCTAAGCCTAGATGGTGATAGTAAAATAAACTATATAAAAGATAATGATGGAAATGATGTTGCAATACCAAAGGCATATTTTAAAGTTATATTAAAATATAATAAAAAGGCTAATGGAGAAATAGTTGGCCAAAATGGTGATGGATTTTCTTGTATAGCTTTTTGGTTTAAGAACACAACTCCTCTTAATGGGAGTTTAAACATATCTAGTACGCAATCTGTTAGAGAAATTGAAAAAAGAACAGGAATAGATTTCTTTGCAAATTTGAGTAAAGAACTGCAAGATAAAATTGAAACTGAGTATAAACCAGCTAATTGGCTTTAAGTAATAATATAAACTTATGAGATATAATAAACATTTAATTGTTTTATTGCTTCTATTATCTTTAAACTTAAGTGCATTTGCACAAAAATCTAAGATTAAACAAGAGGCAGATAAAAAGTACTCAATAGTCTTTTATAATGTTGAGAATTTATTTGACATATATGACGATCCTAATACATACGACGAAGAATTTACACCAACAGCACCAAAGGCCTGGAATGAGCAAAAATACAATAAAAAACTTTCTAATTTAGAAGAAGTCTTTTATAATATTGCAGCTGCTAATAAAAGTTTTCCATGCATTATTGGGGTATCTGAAATAGAAAATAGAAGAGTATTAGACGATTTAGCTTCTATGCCCAAATTATTAAAAGCTAATTATCAGATTATACATTACGATTCTCCAGATGCAAGAGGAGTGGATGTTGGCCTTTTTTACAGGCCAGATGTGTTTAAATATGAAGGCAGTAAGCCAATAAAAACAAAAATAGAAGGTGAACCAAAATTTAGAACAAGGGATATTTTATCTGTTTGGGGAACAATAGATGGAGAAAAATTTTACTTTTTTGTATGTCATTGGCCTTCTAGAAGAGGTGGACAGTATGGGTCGGAACACCTTAGAATGGGTGCAGCAAAAATTGTAAGAAACGCAGTTGACTCCATTTATAAAGCAGAACCCAAAGCAAAAATTGTAATTATGGGGGATATGAATGATGATCCTATAGATAAAAGTTTGTCTGAGGTATTAGTCGCTAAAGAAAAAATTCAAGACCTTAGGCCAAATGATTTATTTAATCCATTTTACGCTATGTTAAAAGCAGGTTACGGGTCTTTAGCATATAAGGATTCTTGGAATTTATTTGATAATATGGTAGTAAATTACAATTTGCTTAATGAGGGGGCACTAAGATTAAGTAAGGATAAGGGAGCAAAATTTTATGGTAGTATTTTTAATAGG
>CAXYUL010000299.1:0-2397 GCA_964292095.1 uncultured Bacteroidales bacterium
CTACATAGCAATTTTGTCCCATAGGATTAGCTAATACTATTCTATCAACGCCATCAACTAATTCTACTACTTTAGAGTTATTTTTAGCAAAGTTTACATTTAGATCCCAATTCCAATTTTTATTTCTTATAGGGCTTGCATTAAGCATAATTTCCCAACCATTATTATCTATGCGGCCAGCATTAATGTATTTATAAGAATAACCTGTTGTAATAGAAGTTGGCATTGCAATAATTTGATTAAATGCTCTTTTATTATAATATGTTATATCAAAGCCTAACCTATTATTAAAGAATTTAGCCTCTAAGCCAATTTCGTATGATTTAATAATCTCTGGTTTAAGGTTAGGGTTTGTTAGTGTAGATGGTAAATATGTTCCCATATTACCGTCAACCATATTACTAACAGTTCCAAGTGTTGGTTCTAATTGGTAAGGGTCTGTATCGTTTCCAGCCTCTGCGTAGGATGCTCTAATTTTTCCGTAAGAAAACCACTCTGGCATTTTTACATTAAATTTCTCTAACATATCTGTAACTATCCAACCTAGAGAAACAGATGGATAAAAGAAAGATCTATTGTTGGCAGGAAGCGTAGATGACCAGTCATTTCTAGCAGTTAGGTCTAAGAAAACCCATCCATCCCAACTTAATTGACCCATTCCATATAAAGATTGAATCTCTTTATTATATTTATTATCTGTAGAAGTAATAGCCTTTCCGTTAGAAATTGTGTATAATTCTGGTATATTTAATCCATTGGCTTGGTCAAATGTAGAACGTATGCTCTTGTTCATAATATTACCGCCTAACATTATAGAGCCAGATAATTTTGTATTACCAATATTAGATTTAACAGCAGAAAGTAAAAAATCTGCATTTACCTCTGTAAAGTTCTGTGTTTGGTTAATATATCTGCCATCTTTGCTTGTTGCAGAACTAACTAAATCGTGTCTATACCATTTGTCTATGGTTTTTGAATATGTATCTAAACCATACCTTAGTTGTAAATTTAACCAATCTGTAAATTGGTATTTTAATGAGCCAAAACCATTTATACGATGAGTAATATCCTCGTTACCAGTTAAATTAGCAATAGCATATGGATTGTTTACAACACTTAATTTACCAGGGTACCAATCTATTATGTTACCTTTAGAATCAAAAACATCTTTCATCTCATGTAAATTTATGCTCCTAGGGGTATAGATAAGAGAAAAAATGGGGTTAAAGCCAGATACAGAAAATTCTGGTCTTCCCGATCCTTTTTGATAAGTATAATTGATTTTTGCATCCATAGTTAATTTAGGTATTATCTCCCAACCAACTCTAGATGTAAAAGTAGTTTTGCTTAAACCATTATTTGGAATAACTCCTGTTTGTTGTGTGTTAGATAGGCCAATTCTTGCATTGATTTTTTCGCTTGCAGCAGAAATGTCTACAGAGTTTGTCCATGCAGTTCCAGTATTCATAAAATCGCTAAAATTATTATTTTTAGCAACAAAAGGTCTTTCTTCTCCAGACCAGTCTTTAATTAGTTGTCCATCCATTCTTGGACCCCAAGAGTTTCTAGCAGTAGCTATATATTTTCCGCCTGTGCCTTGTCCGTATTCATTTTGAAACTCTGGTTGTATCATTACATTACTTGCTGTAAAGTTTGAGTTAAATACAACCTTCATTTTACCTACTTGTCCGGTTTTAGTTGTAACAACCAAAACACCATTACCACCCCTAGATCCATATAGAGCAGTAGCCGAAGTTCCCTTTAATACAGAGATAGATTCTATATCTTCTGGGTTTAGCATAGATAAACCATCACCTGTATCGCTTCCGCCCCAAGAAACTTCTGATGTATTTCCAACACCTTGACTATTGTCATAAGGAATTCCATCTATTACAATTAAAGGCATATTATTACCAGATATAGAGTTGTTACCCCTAATAGTTATACGATTAGAACCACCAGGTACTGCTGTGCCTACTATATTCATACCTGCTATCTTACCAGATAATGATGTTGCAATATTAGACGTTCTATTTTCTAATAAAGCGCCTCCTTTTACATCCTGAACTGCATAGCCAAGGGCCTTTTTTTCCCTTTTAATACCAAGAGCAGTTACTACTAAATCATCTAATAAAATAGTATCGTCTTGCATTGTTATATTAATAGTTGTTCTCCCATTAACATTTTCTGTTTTGTCTGTTAGTCCCATTGAGCTAAAGACTAATTTTGCATTTGTGGGAGCACTAATTGAATAAATACCATTTAAGTTGGTGGTAGTGCCGGTATTTGTGCCCTCAACTAATACATAAGCGCCTATAACAGGCTCTCCTTTACTGTCTATAACCTTTCCAGTTATTTTAAGATTCTGTGCGAATAAGTTTCCCCCAATGGATAGCA